>SLMC01000175.1 GCA_007133745.1 Kiritimatiellia bacterium | reverse complement strand
GACATCGGGCGAAGTGTACCTGAACGGTCAGGCCGGGGAGCGGTTTGCCATCCGCAACAGCGGCGCCGTGGCCGTGGCGGAAGGCATTGGCGATCACGGCTGCGAATACATGACGGGCGGCCGGGTGGTCGTGCTCGGCCCGACGGGCGTCAATTTCGGGGCCGGCATGAGCGGCGGCATTGCCTATGTCTATGATGCCGACGGGTTGTTCGATAGCCGTTGCAATCTTGACATGATCGATTTGGAACGGGTGGACGATTCCGGCGACCAAAGCGAATTGCGTTCCCTGATCGAACGGCATGTGGCCTTAACCGGAAGCGCGCGCGGACGGGACATTCTGGATAACTGGGATGCGTCGCTGCCGTTTTTTGTCAAGGTGTTCCCGATGGAGTACCGTCGCGCGCTGGGTCGCATGACGCCGGAAGACGCGGCGACAGCCCGAAAGGCGGACGAGCATGAGTAATCGCGACCGGGCGTTTCTGGATGTTCCTCGGCGGGAACCGGGCTATCGGGACCGCGCGGAGCGGCTTAAGGATTGGCGGACTATCGAGCTGCCGTTCGAGCCCGAGGCCTTGCGCGAACAGGCGGCGCGCTGCATGGATTGCGGCATTCCGTTTTGTCACGGGTACGGTTGCCCGTTGGAGAACCTGATTCCCGAGTTTAACGCGTTGGCGTGTCGCGGCCGTTGGTCCGAAGCCTGGGATATTCTTTCGTCCACCGATCCGCTGGCCGAATTCACGGCCGCGCTGTGTCCGGCGCTGTGCGAGGGCTCGTGCGTGGCCGGGCTCGGCGGCGAGCCGGTCGCGATCCGGCAGATCGAGCGCATGGTGGTCGAACAGGCGTTTCGTCTCGGACTCGTTAAACCTTGTCCGCCCGCCGTGCGCCGTAAGGAAGCTGTAGCGATCGTCGGGTCCGGGCCGGCCGGTTTGGCGGCGGCCTGGCGGCTCAATCGCAAGGGGTATCGGGTTACGGTCTTCGATATGGCTCCGAAACCGGGCGGCATTCTGCGGTACGGCATTCCGGATTTCAAGCTGGAAAAAAACGTTGTGGATCGCCGTATCCGCATCATGATGGACGAGGGCATCGAGTTCGAAAACGGCGTCGAGGTCGGCCGCGACGTTTCCGCGCGGTATGTGCGCGACCGGTTCGACGCGACGGTTCTGACTGGCGGCGCGCGCGAGCCGCGCGATTTGACGGCGCCCGGCCGCGATCTGAACGGGGTTCACTTCGCCATGCCTTATCTCGCGCAGCAGAATCGGCGCGCGGACAGCGCGCTCGACCCGGACGAGGCGGCCATGGTCGCCCGCGACCGAAGCGTCGCGGTGATCGGCGGGGGCGATACCGGGTCCGATTGCGTGGGCACGGCTTTGCGCCAAGGCGCGCGGCGCGTGTATCAGTTCGAGATCATGCCGAAACCGCCGTCGCAACGTTTGCCGGAAAACCCATGGCCGGAATGGCCGATCGTGCTGCGTGAAGCTGCCGGTTGTCGCGAGATCTGCGAGCGGCGCTGGAGCGTTATGACCCGGCGTCTGGAAGGCCGCGACGGACGAGTGAGCCGTTTGCATGCCTGCGAGGTTGAATGGAAGCCGGACGCCTCGGGCCGTCCCGTGCCGCGTGAAATCGCCGGATCGGATTTCACGGTGGACGTCGATATGGTCCTGCTGGCGATGGGCTTCACAGGACCCGGCCGCAACCGTTATGCCGAGGAACTTGGTCTCGAACGGGATCAGCGCGGGTTCATAAGCCGCGACGAGAGTCGTATGACATCGGAGTCCGGGGTTTTCATCGCGGGCGACATGGCGCTGGGCGCGTCGCTGGTGGTCAAGGCGCTCGCGGACGGCGCGCGCGTCGCGCAATGCGTGGACGCGTATCTCCGGGGCAAGAACGCGGCGGCCGCCGGTTGACGGACGCTTTGGCAGGCTGTTTTTTAAAAGAAGGCAATGGAAGAGAATGATGAATGCGGAATGATGAATGATGAGAGAAGGTTGGCAGTGGGCGGTCACTCGTTTGTCGGCCCTTGCGTCATCGGGTCATCCAGTCATCGGGTCTGGAAAGGCAAACGGGCGGTAGAGGCCGCCCGGGAAGAGAGTGTTTGTGGAGCGGCTTGGCTTCCCGAGCCGGAATAGCCGGACGCGGAAGCGCGTCCGCTCCGCGTGGAGATGGAGCGGCTCGGCTTCCCGAGCCGGATGCACACCGCAAAAGCGTTGCATCATCTGAAATATGAAATCTTATGTTGGCGAGATGAGAGAGCAAGGAGAGATATACCATGCCGAACACGGTGTTAATTGGCGCTCAGTGGGGCGACGAGGGTAAAGGTAAAGTCATTGACGTATTGACCGAGGACGTGGATATGGTCGTGCGTTATCAGGGCGGGAACAATGCGGGCCATACCGTGAAAATCGGGGACGATACGCATGTTCTGCATTTGGTGCCGTCGGGCATTTTCAGAAAAGACAAGGTGTGCGTGATCGGCAACGGGGTAGTGGTCGATCCTGTCGCCCTGATGGAGGAAATACAAGGCGTTCAAGACAAAGGCGTCGACGTGGCGGGGCGTTTGTTTGTCAGCGACCGGGCCCACGTAGTGTTTCCCTATCATCGGGCGATCGACGCCGCCCGCGAAGCGATGCGTTCGGAAGGCCGGAAAATCGGGACGACCAAGCGGGGGATCGGCCCGGCCTACGGCGACAAGGTGTCCAGGATCGGCTTGCGGTTCGCGGACTTGCTCGACGAGCGCTTTGCCGAACGTTTGTCCCTGAACGTTCGCGAAGCCAACGGGATTCTGGCAGGGCTGGGCGCCGATTCGGTGAACGAACGCGAGATTGTGGAACAGTATCGCGATGCGGCCGCGCGTGTCGCGCCGTTGGTTGCGGATACGGTCGTTTTGATCAATCGCGCGGTATCGGAAGGGAAATCGATTCTGTTCGAGGGCGCCCAGGGAACCATGCTCGATGTCGATTTCGGAAGCTATCCGTTCGTGACCTCGTCCAATACCGGCGCGGGCGGGGCCTGTTCCGGAACCGGCGTGGCGCCGCACCGGATCGACCGAGTGGTCGGCGTGATCAAGGCCTACACCACACGCGTGGGCGAGGGTCCGTTTCCCACGGAATTGCGCGACGAGATCGGCGCCCTGCTGGGCCGCGAAGGCCATGAGTTCGGCGCCACGACCGGCCGACCGCGCCGGTGCGGCTGGTTCGACGCGGTCGTCGCCCGCTATGCGGCCATGGTCAATGGCGTGGACTTCTGGGCCATGACCAAGCTGGATGTTCTGGATCATGTCGAGACCGTGCGCATCGCCGTTGCTTACGAATGCGACGGGAAACGCTACGAAACGGTTCCCGCCCATGGCGATGTGCTGGCGCGCTGCACGCCCGTGTACGAAGATATGCCCGGTTGGCTGGAAACCACGTCGTCTGTGACGCGCATGGACGATCTGCCTGCGGCGGCGCGGGCCTATGTGAACCGCCTGTGCGAAATCACCGGTGTGAAGCTGGGCCTTCTCTCGGTAGGCCCAAGCCGCGACAGCACGCTCAGAGTCGAATTGTGAACGATACGTAACGAACATAAGCTGTGCAGCAGGACCGGAAGCGCGGCATGGGCATCTTGCCCGCGAAAACACGGGCGTGACGCCCGTGCCACTCTCGGCATGCCGCGACAATTCTCACGGGCAGCCGCCGTGGATTAGCGGGGATTTAATAAGCGGGAAGACCGTGGACGGCGGAACGTAGGATGGAGTGCTCGATGAACACCGATGACAAACCGCGGGAATCATGCGGCGTATTCGGCGCCTATGGCGTGCCCGATGCGTGTCCTTTGATTTATCGAGGCCTGTTTTCCTTGCAGCATCGCGGGCAGGAAGGGGCCGGCATGGTCGTCTCCGACGGCACGCGCGTGCGTTCGGTCAAGGGCTTGGGCCTTGTAAGCGAGACGCTTTCGAAAGCAAGCGCGGTCGATTTGCCGGGTTCGATCGGCATTGGACATGTCCGTTATTCGACAACCGGTTCACCCAAGCCTCACAATGTTCAGCCGCTGGTGGCCGAATGCGTGGACGGGCTTTGGGCGGTGGCGCACAACGGCAACCTGGTCAACGCGGACACGTTGCGAAAGATGTATCAGGAGTCGGGGTCGCTGTTTCAGACCAGTACGGACAGCGAGGTGTTGTTGCATCTGCTGGCCGATCCCATGTTCCGGAAGCGGCCCAAGCGGGTGGCGCGCGCCCTGGGCGAGTTGCGCGGGGCTTTTTCGTTTGTGATCATGACGAAGTCCCGCATGATGGCCGCGCGCGATCCTGACGGGTTCCGACCGCTTTCGATCGGGACGCTGGACGGGGGCGGACATGTCGTGGCCAGCGAAACCTGCGCATTCGCGCAAACGGGCGCCCGGTATCTGCGCGATGTCGAACCGGGCGAGTTGGTTGTTTTCGACGAGACCGGCATGCGCAGCGTTCAGTTCGCCGAGCGTTCCGAACGGTCGAGCCAGTGCGTGTTCGAGCTGGTGTATTTCGCGCGACCGGACAGTCGCGTGTTCGGGGAAAGCGTCCATCGCGTACGCCTCGAATACGGACGGCAGTTGGCTCGCGAATTTCCGGTCGAAG
>SLMC01000397.1 GCA_007133745.1 Kiritimatiellia bacterium | reverse complement strand
TGGAGACAACGTCGCGCAGCCAGGCGACCGCATCCATGGGTTCCTTGCGATAGGTCTTGCGACGCTGTTCGAGACGGCTGAAATCCAGCACATTGTTGACCAGTCGGGTCAGACGTCGGCTTTCCGAGGCGATGACGCCAAGATAGTTGTCGCGCTTGCCGGCATCGCGAACCCGCCGCTCCTTTAGCATTTCGGCGTACATGCGGATGGTGGTCAGGGGCGTCTTGAGCTCGTGGGAGACGTTGGATACGAAAGTGGTTTTGCGCGCGGCGTCGCGCTGGTTCCGGTATCCTTGCCAGGCCAGCAGGCCGCCTCCGGAAAGAATGGCGACCAGCAGGATAGCGGTCAGGAGGGCGGAGAAGAGAACAAACGGAACAGTCGCGGACGACGGCGCGGCGACGGCCAGCATTCGCCAGTGCGGCAAAAGCGTTCCTATGGGCACGGCCACGGTCGGAGTCCCGTCCGCGCTCCACGCGTCGAAGGCGGGCGTGTGCATGACGCGCTCGCCGTTGTGATCGGTCAGGGCGAACGCGACCGGAACGTCGGCCTCCTGTTGGAACAAGGGCTGGAAGCGGGCCTGGACGGCCATGACTTCCATTTCGACTCCGCGCACCTGTCCGCTGGCCGGGCTTCGAATCCATCCGAGAAGATGGAGATCGCGTTCCCAGAACCAGGGCAGCCATCCGAAATGTCCGTCGGACAAGCCGACGCCGGTCGTATGCGTCTGTTTTAAGACCTGAACATGTTGACGGGCCGCTTCGTAGCGCGCGCGCTGCGCGGCGGGTCGCCTGCTTCGGGGATCGGTCGATGCCGTCCGCGTTTCTCCGAGCGCCGGCGGCGCAGGCCACTGCCGCCGTCCGCTGAACAGGGCCTCGTAGCGACGAATGAAGGCGAGGTCGTCGGTATCGGCCCAGCGCGGATCGGGCACGAGCAGGGCTGGGTCGGGATTCCAGAGAAAGACCTGACGCACGAGCGGATGGGAGGCTTTCAGACGCAAAAGCGCTTTGGGCTCGTCGGGCGGCAGGCGCGACAGGGTCTCCAGCAGTCCGTCGCCGATTTCACGGACGAGCAAGTCGAGATGGCCGGCCATGACGGCGGCCTGTTCCTCGATCGCGGCGGCGGCCATGGCGCTCAGCCGCGCGTTTTCATGCCGCACCCAGCGTGTCGCCAGCACGCCGACAGACAGAGTCGGCAGAACCAGCAACGCCGCGTAGAGCATGACAAATCGTGTTTTCATTCGGACGAGACCCTGACATAGTTTCGGCTGCAAGGCAAGGCAAGACCCGGCGGCCTTGGTATGACCCCGCAGTTGCGCCATTTTCTCATGTAAACAATTTCCCCCCGCGAATCACGCGAAAATAATTCCATTCGCGCATATTAGCGGGCTTTCTTTTCTTCTGCCTTCATTATCTTCGTTGGCTTCTGTTCAAACATGTTATTGGGTTGCGGCTTTGCCGATCTGAGTTTTCCGCGGCAGCAAAAACTCTTCCCGATGACGCGCGGGCTTACGGCCACGTGACAGCGACGGCCGGGCTCCGGATGGCGGCATCCGTATCATGCGCGGTCCGGAGTCCCGGCGTTGCTTGGGCGCCGCCGCCGATGCGAAGACAGATGCGCCTACCGCACTTTTTGCTGGTTGATGGTCTGATAGCTTTTCGCGCGCATGGCGTTGCGGTTGCGCCGATCGAGGCCGCGGCTTTCCAGTCGCGCGGCGTCACCGTCGATATCTTGCGCTTGCCGGCGAAGCGTGTCGTCGTTCAAACGTTCGGCCATTTCGTTGTAGGCCTGGGCCACGCCTCTGAGCGAGGCGGCGGCGTCTTTCGCGCGGCCTTCATCGGACAGTCGGATGGCCTCTTCCTGGGCCACGGCCAATGTGTTGTGCAAGACTTCGACGTGCACCTCGGCATTGGCGGAGGCTGTGACGGCGGCCGTGTCTTCGCTGAAGGTCACCGAGACGGCCTGATCGCCGGAGGTGACACGCGTATTGGCGGCCGGATCGTCATAGGAGACGCGTACGCGCGCCAATTCCAGAGTCGCGCGCGGCGCTTGCGGGGCGACGCGAACCTCGACGAGCGCATAGCGGGTTTGACCGCCTTGCAGATGGTGAAGGGGCACGTTGACCGTGCGGGACGAGATGCGCCCGTCGCGCCCGATGATCCGGACCGGCTCGACGCCTTCGGGCAGCACGATCTCGACGACGGCCTGACGGGCCACCAGCCGTTGCGCTTCGCCCAGTTCCGCGGCCAGGATGCGCGGCAGATCGGCGCTGTTTTCGACGAAGTGGGTGTTGCCGCCGCTGCTGCGGGCCAGGTCGGCCATGAGCGCGTCGTTATAGTCGAGCCCAATGCCGACGGTCGAGACCTGAATCCCTTCTTTCAGCAGCGAGGCGCCCAGTCGCCCCAGATCGGCCGGCTGGCTGGGTCCGACATTGGCGATGCCGTCCGACAGCAGAATCATGCGGTGCGTATAGCGGCCGTCCAGATGCTTGCGCAGTTCCGCGGCGCCTTGACTGACGCCGCCGAACAAAGCGGTCATGCCGCGCGGCTGAATGCGTCGGATTTGCTCTTCCATCCATTCGATATTGCGGATCCGCTGCGGGGGGATGACGGTTTCGATCTGGCTGTCGTAGGTTACAAGCGACACGATGTCGTCCGGGCGCAGCAGCCGAACCGCCTCGATGGCCGCCTGGCGCGCATGCTCGATCTTCGCGCCTCCCATGGATCCGGATCGGTCCAGCACAATGGACAGGTTCACGGGTGTTCTTTGATGAACGTCGGCGGGCGCGTCCGCCGCTTCCAGCGTGATTTTAAGGATGGTGTTTTCCTGTGTTCGCGCCGGCAGTACGGAGCGCTCCGTTTCGATTCGGCAGCGGACGCGCGCTTCCGGCGTGGCGGCGGCGACCGCCGTTGTTGCGCCGCGGACAGGGTTCGCGAGCGCCAAAGTCAAACACAGTCCTGCGTACGCCATGCGTTGAATAGGTTTTGTTCTCATGATGGTCTTTCCTCCCTGTTCACATTCTGTTTCGTCCCAGTCTTCGTTTAGCGGCGCCGCCGTGTTCCGCGTGCGGCCGAGCCCCTTCGTCGGGCACGCCACGCTCCAGCGTGGCAACGGCATGACGCGCCCGCTCGCGTTACGTTTTTACCGCAGTTCCATCCCGTAGCGTCTGGAATATTGGAAGATTGCAATGTTGTAAGGTTTTGCCAGCCAGTGGACGGCGCTTTGTCTTTCTTATGCCATTCGCGCAGTGCGTTGCGGAATTTCAAACAGAGACAATCACCGTTTCGGCTTGCTATCATTATTCCAACATTCCCCCATTCCATTATTCCATGGGATGACAGTGTTTCCCCTCCTTTCCTTCGGGCTTGCGCCCGCGTGGCTATGACACTGTTTCCGAATCGGATTCCGTTCCGATTCGATCGACTGGACGCATTGAACCAAAACGGCGGAACGTCCGTGTCATGAGGAGGTAAAATAAATGTAAAACGAATGTCATGTCCGGCTAGCCGAAAATCAGCAGGACCAGCGGAATGCCGACAACCAGATAGGCGATGGAGGAGACGATGAAAAGGGCCGAGGCTTCCTGCGGCTTGATGCGGAACATGTTGGCGACGGCGACGCCCATGACGCCCATCGAGACGGACGATTGAATCAGGAACACGCTCAAGGCCAGACCGGTCAGCGGCCAGGGGGTCAGGCGGGTCAGTCCGGCCAGGGCCAGCCCGATGGTCGGACCCGCGACATGGCGGACCGAGAGCGTTACGGCGATGGCCCGGCCCAAGCCCAGCATTCGCGGGAAGTGAAGCTGCAGTCCGATCGCGAAGTAGGCGAAGACGATGACCCCGTGGATGAGGATGTCCAGCACGCGCCAGCGGCCGATCCATTCCGGAACCGGTACGCCGCCGATGGTAAGCGCGATAGCCGCCACGCAGGCGTAGAGTCCGGCCGCGCGCCAGTGGAACAGATTGCGCAGCATCAGGTCTCCGATCGTGCGGCGGATCGCGTCGGGCGCATGCGACTGCGCGATCGTGTAGGAGAGCAGTACGAAGGCGAAAAAGGTGTACATGGCGTAGACGGTGCTCAAGCCGAGCCCCTCTTTGCCGAACAGCAGGTAGATGACGAAGCCGGCCATGGTTACGCCATGATTGCCGATGCCGGAACTGAAGCCGACCAGGCCCCGTTCGGCCCGGTCCGGAAAGAGGCGGCGTCCGATCGCCAGCGCGATCAGAGCCATGAGCGTGGTTTGCAGGGCGCCGAGTGTCGGCAGCCAAAGCGCCGATAGGCTCAGGGCCGCCCGCCAGATGGCCAGAAACCCGACGGACGGATAGCCGATTAGCGAGACGGCCGTCATCAGAGGGCCTGCGGCCGCTTCGCGCAACCAGCCGCGGCGCCGCGCCGTATAGCCGGCCGCCGTGCTGAGCACGATCAGCGCCAACGAAAAAGCGAATCGGGATTCGACAGTCAAGAGCCGTTCCTTTCAAGCAAAACCTTGAAAACCTTTGGGACATACAAAACGTTTCACTTTTTCGGCGGGAATGCCAGTTCAATTTCAGACTTCCTGGTATGTTGATTTCAACTATCCAGGCGCTTTATGTTGCGCGCAACATAAAG
>SLMC01000287.1 GCA_007133745.1 Kiritimatiellia bacterium | reverse complement strand
TCAAAGGCGTTCGCGAACGGCTCGGAAGCGAGGCGCAACCGGTTCAGACGAGTGGCCGCCCACACGCCGGCCCGAACCGTCAAATCCTTCTCCAGCGGCGAAAGCGCACTGAAATAAAGCGGCACAGCCTGCCGCGCCGACGCGGACGACGATGCCAGAAAAGGCGAAAACGCCGTTTGCGCCGCATAGACATCGCCCTGCTTCAGCACCGCCGCCGCCGCGTGCGACAGCCGGGCAATGTCCGCGCCCTGCAACGAGGAGATCGGATACCCGTAATGGGCGTAGGTGGACACCACCGATTGCAGTTGAAGCGCCGCCTTGAGCGGCTCGCCCTTGCGCTCGAACGCGTCCGCCACCGCAAACCGCACTTCCAGCTCGTTGCCCAGCGTCGTGGCCGTCCGGTTCATGCCCAGACAATGCGCCATCTCCGTTTCCGCGTTGCCGGAACGCACCCCGCCGCGCGCCAGTTCCACGTGTACCTGGTACAACTGCTGATTGATCAGCGTGCGCATGTCCGTCGCTTCCGACGGCAGCACGGCCAGGCACTTTTCCATCAGCGAGGCTGCGTCCGACAGGCGTCCCTCGCGTATGGCCACTTCGGCCCGACCGAAGAGACTCTCGGGATCGTCCCGTCCACGCAGGGCCTTGTCCACAGCGTCGGCATCGTACACCATCGAAACCGTTCGCGGACTCAGCCGCAGCTCGAACACCGTTCCGTAGCGCTCGAAGGTTGTCCGCTGGAATGGCATGAACTGCGGCAACTCGTTCTGCACCGGCTCCTCGGCGATGATTTTGCGGATCAACGCCATCTCATCCAGAACGCCCTTATCCTTGTTCGGAAGCTTTTTCAAATGGCCCAGCCAGACTTCCGACTGGCTGATCGCGTTGTCCGCCACAGCAAGCATTTCCGGAGAAAAATAATGGCGGCGCTCGACAACCGGCCGGTCCTTTGCCTGGAGATCGAACATGCCGAAGTTGACCGCATACCCGTAGGTGTTGTAGCCCCAGTAGGTCAGGCCGCCCACGATCAGTTGCCCGGTTCGGCTCAGAAACGGGCGGGCGTTGATCATGTAGTGCTTGCCGTCATGCCCTAGGCAGCCGAAACTGACCGGATACCCCGATCCGCCTTTGCCGTATCCGCTTCGAACATGCGTCAAATCCTGACGCGCCACGGGATCGTCCAGCCGCGACACGACCTTGCCCGTGTCGGGGTCCAGCAGCATGATAGAGCTTTTGCGGTCGGGATTGCTGCGGCGGCGCGCATCTCTGCCAGGGTAGCCCAATCCGTAACTGGCTTGTTGCGCCCCGCCGGACGAGGCCACAAGCAGCTCTCCGGACGGAAGCGGTCCCATGAAATAGCGAGCGCCGCCGGGCGAAGACGTCCAATGGACTTTGCCGGTGCGTCGGCACATCTTGTACATGAACTTCGAGTTCACGGGCAGCACGTACAGGTCGTCGCCGATCACCATCGGCCGCTGCGGATACCAGAACATGGGATTGTGCGGGCTAAGCAGCATGCGCGTATACCGCGTGGGGGCGCCGCCGCTGCCGAAACCCCTGGTCGCGTCATGCACCGCATGGGGATGATACCAGTAGGGATAGCGCATGACCCATTTGATCTGGCCCGACAGCGCGTCCAGCGCCGCGATCGTACCCGCGTTGGTCGTGTAATACACCGTTCCCTGATGGTAGAGCGGGGGCGAAGCGAAACTGCGAATCCGGTTGCGGCGGCGGCTGGTTCCGGCTACGAACCGGCCTGGCCGCAGCCGGCCCAGCGACCGGCGCCACCGAATGCGGCCGGTCGCGCTTTCAAAGGCTATCACGCCGTATTCCGTGTCCGTATGCGTCATGCCCTCGATATTGTCGAGAATGTAGCCGGCATACACGGTCATCGGTCCGCCCGCCGGCGCCGCCTCGAACCGCATGTTCGCCTCTTCGGTCGTCGTCGCCACCATCGGCCCGTAGGCCCATCTCATCTGGCCGGTAATCTCGTCGAGCGCCACAAGCGTCGGCCCGCCCGCCTGATGCACCGGGGTAAACACAAGCCCGTCCTGCGCCAGCACGTCCTCGTGCGTGTACTGCCGCTCGCTCCAGCTCTGCCAGACGACCCGCCCGCCTGTGTCGTTCATCCAGCGCAATTGCCCGTTCAGGATGGAACGGCAATACACAATGTTCTTGTGCCGGTAGATCACGCTTTTGTCCGTGATCAGGGGATTCGAGTACACGTACACGTCCCAGTCCCGCGAGCCGCGCATCGCGCCGGGCAGCGTCCGCGTCCACTGCGGATCCGTCAATCCGAGCGGATCGTCCGTCGGCGGCATCAGCGCGTAGTCGTCCGCCGTAACATGCGGCGGACTGCTCCGCTGCTCGAACTCGTCGGGAACAGTTGGCTTCGCCGATGCCAAATAGCGCTCGAACGCTTTCAGGTCTTCGGGACGCAGCCGACTGTCGGCTTCCTCCCCGCCAGCCCGCGTCTTCTTCTTGACGCTGTCGCCCAGCATCTTGCGGCAATAGGCGATTTTGAGCCGCAGCTCCGGCGTCCGCGCCTGAGGGTCGGGGAAATGGTCGCGCACGGTCGTATAGTACTCGAGCGCCTCCAGGAAATGGCCGCGGTCCAGCGCCGCGTCGCCCAGCAGAATCATGGCCGGGGCCCCGTAGGAGGTGGCCAGCATCGTGTCGCGCACATGCGCAATGCCTTCCAGCGAGTGGCTTTGGCGAGCCAGTTCGAAGGCCTCCCGCGCGCGCGCATCGTGTTTGGTCCGGTACAGGGCCAGGCTCGATCGAGGGAAACCCAGCATGCGCAACTGCGCGTACTGCGTAATCGGCACGAACACGCCGTAGGGACTGGCCCGGTACATTTCGTCCGGATATTCCTCGATAACCCGATGGAGGATGTCCAGCGCCTCGCCGTACACCCCTTCTTTCGCCCGATCCAGCGCCGCCTCGACCAGCGCGTAGGCCCGATCCGATTCCGGGAGCAGGTTCAGCGTAAAAAACGCCTCTTCCGAGGAAAGCTTCATCAGCTCGGGACTGGGCCCTCGCCGTCCGCCCTCGTGCAAGGTCTTGTCCAGGAAATCGGGTTTGTAGCCCTCGTAGATGCCCCCAACAGGACAGGGCGGAACCGCGTCCTGCCCTCCGGTCGAGGCCAGGCCTGATACGTACGTAAGGCCAAGACACAACGTCAGTCCAACGAGCAGAATCTTTATGTTGTTTTTCGCGGTATGGGCCATTGCGAACAACCTCCCTTTTTCGTTCTCCTGAATCCATGACAGCATTCCTGTCATGCCATTTTTTCCGGCCCAGTTTTTCGATGCCTCTGTCTCGACAGGCGGACATGCACTCTGTTGCCGACGACTTTCACATCAAATCTTCGGGTTTCAAAGCAAATTCAACAAACAGCATAGACCCTCTTTGTCCGCCTGTCAAGGCGTCGCACCTGTTTTTCTTGACTTCTTCCAATAAGAAGGCCCTTACAAAGCGGGTGGTGACGTGATTGATAGTTTGTGAGTGCGTGGGTGTGAGTGCATGGGTGGAAAGATACCGTCGCCGATCCTAATCGCACTCTTCCCTCTCGCCAATCCCGCCGGAGGCAGCTTTGTTTTGCGGTTGTCGATACCTACGGGAAACAGATCCGCAGGGATTGGGGATTGAAAGAGTGCGATTAGGTTTGGCGAGAAGCAACAGGTTCTTGCCAAACGGCCAAGCCTACTGTCATTTCCACGCTCGAAACGGTAGAACCTTTTCCCGCCTTACGCCGTATCCTGCCGCAATTTCGCTCGGAGCGCCTTGCGGCGCGCGCGCGTTGTCGCATCGGGCGGATCGTTTCGCCAAATATCGTCCAGCGTCCCGTACAAAGCCTGGCGAATGGCATCGTAGGACTGAAACCGCTCTTCCGGTTCCCGCTTGATCATCAAATCGACCACTTCGACCAGGCCGGGACGGCAGTCGGCCATCTTGGTTTTGGTCTGTGTACGCAACAGCCGCAAATGGCCTTCGATCACCTTCATGACCTCCGTCGGGGAAAAGAACGGATCGCCCTTCAGCGCATAAAAGAACACCATGCCCAAAGAATAAATGTCGCTGCGAAAATCCTCGCCCAACCGCAGACACCGCTCGGGAGCGATGTAAAGCGGCGTGCCCAGTATCGGGCCGTCCCGGTTTTCCCATGCCTCGTCATGGGTCGAACACAGACCGTAATCCACGAGCCGAGCGACCCCGTTCTCCTGTACGATCACGTTGCTGGGATTGAGATCCCGATACACGTATCCGCAATCGTACATGTGTTCCAGCGCGGCAATGATATCCAGCACATAGTACAGAACTGTTTCCTCCGGCAACCCGTGCCGCGCATGCTGAACGATACGATCCAGCAGCGTAAGCCCTTCGATCAGTTCCATAACCATAAACGCGCCGCCCTCCATCTGACCGTAATCGAACACTTGCGCCAGATTCGGATGCGCCCCGAACGAAACCCCGATCGCCGCCTCGTCGATCAGCCGATCCAAGACATCCTGCGTCGCCTTGCCGGACAAACGCAATATTTTCGCCGTAGCCATTCGCTCGGGTTGTTCGCGCGAACAGGCGAGATACACGCTGCCCATCCCGCCGCTTCCGAGCG
>SLMC01000162.1 GCA_007133745.1 Kiritimatiellia bacterium | reverse complement strand
CGGATCGGTCCGTTCGGTCCGAGAACAAACGGCTTTCTCTCCGGCGGCTTCGGCTCGTCCGATATCGCGTTCGCCCGGAAGGCCCAGTCGGACGAGCAGGCTTTTGATCGGGCAGCGGTTGGTTAGCGACGAAATCGTCAGGTTCAGAGCAATGGCCATGGTGACAAGCAGCCAGTAGGGGGAAAAGTGGTATCCCAATGCCGTCGATATCAGAACGGAGATTCCGGCCAGACCTCGTCCGAAACGTTCGTGGGAGATCGTGTCTTTCGTCGGCCAGGGCAAAAAGCTGTTTTTCATGGTTTTTCTCCTTTTCATTTATTTTCCGGGCTGGACCGCGTCGGGAAACAGCGGTCTCTATCGGGTCTTACCCGCGCGCGAAAAATATTTCGGGGGGAATAGCGATTTTTTCGGCAGCCCGGGCGTTTAAAAAAAAGAAACGGTTGCGGATCAAAGGATTGCGGAGAAAGGTGCGTGCGTTTTTTTGCAGAGGCACAAGGGATTTCGCACGAGTCTCTACAGGAAGACTGGTGGGGACGGAAAGGTCCGAAGTCCGTGGTCCAAAGTCCTTGGTCCTTGTGTTCCGCGCTTTCCGCGTTTTCCGTGGTTAAATTTTTCCACGATCCGCGATCTATGTTCCGCCCGGGTTGCGGCGAAGCCCGTCTTAACGGTTTTCCGCTCCCGGAACATAGACCGGGCGGCCGGTCAGGCGCAGGGCTGAGCCGTCGCCGACCGGGTTCTGTTCGTTGCCGAAGGCGTCCAGCACGCGTTCGGCATGGGCGGGAAGCGGCCCGTTGGCGGAGGCGCCGGTGGTATAGAGCATATCAACGGTGCGGCCGTCCGGTTTGCGGAAGGTCAGCGTGCGCGCGATGGGCGGGTCCTGACGGCGCGCGGCGGCGGTGGCGCGGGCGGGTTCGGCATCGACAGGGCGGCTCTCCTCGCGGATGAAGACGGTATCGCCCGCCAAATCGAGAAACGTTTTGAGCATGCGATAGGCCGGCCGCTCCCGCCATTGCGCGGCATCCGTATCGTCCACGAGTCCGAACCCGCGCGCGACCAGCCGCCACCAGTACACGCGTTCGACCATGCCCGAGCAGAGGGCCAGAACCAGATAGCGCAACATGAAGTCGGCATAATCGTCTTCGCTCACGCTGGGATCGTTATGGCGGGGCCAAGGCGATTCGTAAGGCGAACCGACGGGCGACCAGACACCGGTTCCCCGCAGGGGCCAGTTGACTTCCGAGACGATCAGCCGGTCGTCGCAGCGCTTCGCCTGGCGCGCGATGGCGCGGGTCAGCGCGAATTTATCGAGCGCGGAAAAGGGGCCCTGCCGATTTTCCGGCGCGCCGCGCCGGTCCACGTAAAGATGATGCGACAGCGCGTCGAACCGCAACGGTTCGGGAACGGCGTTCAGCGCGGCCATGACATGGGGGAGGTCGAAGTCGATGACGGCCGGGCCCGTGAATTTCAGATGCGGCCAGGGCGCAGCGGCGGCGACCACCCCGTTCAGCAGGCGACGGTAGTCCTCGATGTCCCAGAGCCCCCATTTTACACGGTTGATGCCATGTCCGATTTCGATGCGGTCCGCGATATCGGCGACCGGGTTCAGGACCTGTTCGACGAAATGCCGCCAAACGGTTGCGTCCTTGACTGCGCGCCGGTCCTGAACCAATGCGAAGGAGACAGCGTGTCCGTCGCGGTGCAATTGTCGGGCCGCTTCGGCGGCAAAGGTCCATGCGGCCGGTGTTTCATGGCAATAGAAGCGGATCATGACCGGCAGAGTTCCCAGATTGCGCAGCAGCGCGCGCTCTTGTTCCCAAGTCCCGGGCCGCGGCTCGACTGCCATGCCGACACGGTCTTTCATGGCCACCGGTTCCTGCCAGCAGGAGGCTTGCAGCGTCCGGTATTCGCGCCATACGCCACGGGCGTCCAGCAGCGCGGGCCAGGCAATGGCCGCATGCCGGCCCAGTGTGAAATGGCGTTTGCGATCCTGGCGTCGCAGCGGGCTAATGGCCTGGGCCGATTTGTCGTCCCATATCCATAAATCCTTTCCCGACGGATAGACGGCGGGCGTCGGCGAGCGGCGGCGGTTTCTGCGCGTGCGCAGCGGGTGCCGCAGATGGCGCGTGTCCGCGATCAGGGCATAGGCTTTGCGATGAAAACGCTCGCGTTTCAACAAAGCGGCGTCAGGCCGGTCGCCCATGATCATGTCCAGAAAAACGCGCAACAAGTCGGAGGGCAGCCAGATGCGCGACACGTCGCGGGCCCGTTGATCGAGCGACAGGGGCTTGTCCTGCCAGCGGGCGCGGTTGAGATCGACAAACAGAATGTCGGCGGCCGTCGGGGTATCGGTCCGGCGCAGCAGGATGTTCTGGTTGCCGAGATCGCGGTGCATGAAGCCGGCCTCGTGCATGGGCCGTACGGCGTCGGCGACGGCCTGCATAAGGACGATAAATTTTTCGCAGATCGGCTCCTCGTTGAACAGGCGAATCAGGGCGTCCTTGAAGGAGATCAAGCCGGGCTGGTAAAGGGTCACCACATAGCTTTCGTCGAGTCGCGCGCCGTTCCAGCGTTCGAGATAGCCGACAGGGATCGGCGTCCCGATGCCGCGTTCCTGCAAGGCGCGGGCCGCCAGCCAGGAACGCCGCGCCTTGGAGCCGCGGTATCGGTCGATGCGGTCCTTGAGCCCGGATTGTCTTCCGAACCGCTTTATGGCCAGTTCGATCGGCCGATCGGGATCGGGCATGTCGGACACGGCAGCTTTGACAATGCGGTTGCGGCCGGCCGAGAGCACGGCGGCATCCGGGCCGACGGTCCATTCGCGAATGGTCTCCAGTCGGGCCAGAAACGCCGGATTGCGGAAATCGGGCGCGATGGCGCCGCGCCAGGGTCCGGCAATGAAGGGATCGAGAGGCAGCTTCTTCATGACTCGGAAACATATCGGGCCGTCGTTTGCAGGTCAAGACGGGAAAAGAGCAGCCATTCTAATTATGGCGGCGTTTTGTTCCAGAACATGCTACAAGCGGCTTTTCGGCGAAAGTCAAGCAGTTTGCAGTAAACGCCGTAAGGCGTGTCCGTCATAATGATAATGAGAATGGCCGGGAAAAAAGTCGAAAAAACTTGAGGGCGCCATGCCAAACAGGGTATAATGTTGGGCATGTGACATTCATACGGTTCAGCCGGACGCGTGGCAACGCATCTCCGCTTTGGTGCAGGGGTCGCGCGGCGCCCGGCAATTCGGGCAGGAATGCCCGGCCTACATTGGTTCAGACAGGAATGCTTGATCTACATGTGAACCGACGGCAGACTGCGCCAAATCGGAGAGGTCGCCGAGCGAAGCTCGGCGCGGAGAAATGATGAAACGACACAGGATCGGACGGATTGGGCTGGTCGGACTGGCGTTGCTAACTGGAGCGCTGGCTCTGGCGGCGCCGACGGACGTACGGGCCGACGGAACGGCCGGCCGCTTGATCGCATCCGGGCCGGCGTCGGGGCGGCGGTTGCGCATTCCGGCGCCCGCCGAATACATCGACCGACTGCCGGCCCCGGCGCAAACGGCCTGGGATGCTTTCCGGCAACGGCGTCCTGATGTGGACCCGACCGCCATGGCGCCGTTTCACGACGCGCTCATGACAGAACGCGGCCGTTACGCCTTTAATTTGACCGCCGAAGCATACGATATCTATCACGCCTGGCTGGCGGAAACGGAGACGATGAGCCTGGAAATGGTTCGGGCGCGCGGCCGCCTGCTGGATATCCCGCTGGGCGGCATTGACGAAGAGGGTCGCGGGTACGCGCTGGTCGGATTCGACGGTACGGAGCCCGTGTACACATTCACGCAGAACCGCGAGGCGGCCGTCTCCTCGGCGGCCAGTTTCGTGCGGCGCAACGCCGCATTCGACCCGGTTTTCGGCCCGAATATCGACGGTTCGGGCTTCTATGTCAATGTCAACGATCACGGTTCCATCTTCTGGAACACGGAGTTTCGGAACGAGGCCGATACGGCCTGGCGCCTGACGGAAATCCGCAAGAATGACAGCGGCGACCGAGATCATATGACGCATGTGGCCGGCACGATCGGGGCGCGGGGCCAAACGGCGCGCGCCATGGGCATGGCGCCGGCCGTACATAAGTACATCCTTATCCAGCAGTACAATAGCGACGTGACTGGCTACGGCATGAACTGGCCGGGCCGGCCCGCCCGCTCCATCGTCGGCAATACGTCGCTGGGTTCGGAAGACGAAAACTTGAGCGGGGTTTACACCTCGACAGCCCGTTCGTTCGATCAGGTCTTGTACGATACGCCCTATTACCTGCATTTTTATTCGGCGGGCAATTACGGCGCGTCGTATTTCACTCTGGGCACGCATCAGAAGGCCGGGAAAAATCTCATGACGGTCGCGGCGGTGGACGATGCAACCCGCGATGCGGACGGCGTCCTTGCCGGCGGGGGCGACATAGCGCTCTGGAGTTCCCGCGGTCCCGCGCGCGACGGCCGGATCAAGCCGGACATTGCGGCCAATGGCATGGACCTGTATTCTCCGATATCGACGACCGGCTACGGCATTAAAAGCGGAACCAGCATGGCCACGCCAAGCGCGGCGGGCAGCGCCGTTCTTCTGCAAGACTATTTCGGCAAGCTGTTTCCGGGCCATCTGATGCGAGCGTCTACGCT
>SLMC01000187.1 GCA_007133745.1 Kiritimatiellia bacterium | reverse complement strand
GAGATTGATGGGAGGGGAGATATCTGCTGCACTGCAGCCTCATCAAAACCTGAAGGTGGGATTGGGGCTTGATTATGTTGACGGTCGCAGAATACACAATGGACATACTTTTTTTCACGCATTACTATCCGCCGGAAGGCAATGCGCCAGCCTCGCGCGTGTCGGCGCTGGCCCGCGCATGGGCGGCGGCAGGACATGGCGTTACGGTCGTGACCTGCGTGCCGAACGTGCCGAACGGCGTGGTGTACGAGGGCTATCGCAACCGGCTGCTCCAAACCGAGCGCATGGACGGGGTCGAGGTCGTGCGGGTGTGGACGTATATGGCGCCGAACAAGGGGACCGTACGGCGGATTGCGAATTATCTCTCGTTCCTGCTGACCGCGTCGCTGTTCGGTCTGTTCCGCAAAGCGGACATCGTGGCGGCAACCTCGCCTCAATTCTTCTCCGGGTGGGCCGGCGCGATCGTCGCGAAACTGCGCCGTAAACCGTTCGTGCTCGAAATCCGCGATCTCTGGCCGGAATCCATAGTGGCGGTGGGCGCGAACCTGTCGACGCGAACGATCCGCTTTCTCGAATGGCTGGAACGCAAACTGTATGCGGCGGCCGATCATATCGTGACGGTCGGCGAAGGCTATCGCGGGAAGCTGCTCGACAAAGGGGTATCGGCCGACAAGCTTTCGATCGTCATGAACGGGGTGGACAAAACGCTGTTCCGGGAACGGGATCGGCCGTCCGATCTGGCCGAGCAATGGCAGGTCGGGAACCGGTATGTGTGCGGGTATATCGGCACGATCGGCATGGCGTGCGGATTGCGCACGGTTCTGGAGGCGGCCGGCACGCTGAAAGAAAAGAATATTGGCGATATCGTTTTTCTGCTGATTGGCGACGGGGCGGAACGGGCGGCGCTGGAGCGCGAGGCGCGGGAACGGGGACTGGACAACGTCATCTTCGCCGGACGCCAACCGAAGGAGAGCATCCCGGATTTCCTGGCGCTGTGCGATGGCTGCCTGGTGCATCTGAAGAAGTCGGATCTGTTCAAAACCGTCATGCCGTCGAAAATCTTCGAGGCCGCCGCCATGAAACGGCCGATCATTATGGGGGTCGAGGGATGCGCGCGGGAGCTTGTCTTGAAAGCCGGGGCCGGCCTAACGATGGAGCCGGAAAACGCGAACGAACTGGTCGAATGCGTGTTGCGACTGAAAGAGAACCCGCGCGAAGCGCAACGCTTGGGCGAAAGCGGCTATGCGTATTTCACCGAGCATTTCGACCGCGACCGACAGGCGGAAACCTATCTCGCCATACTGCGCCGCGTTCGCGACAGGTGAAGCAGGGACAGATCCCGGTACCGCTCTATTTTATCTCACGCCAAGACGCCAAGAGCCATAGGGAAGCCATAGAAGCCATAGGGGACACGCAATCTATGGGAAGATTTCAAGCACTAAACATTCCGCAACGCCTGCGACCGGCCGAAGACAGAAAAAAGAAGGGGTAACCCTTTCCCGAAAGAGGCAACCCTTTGGTAACCCCGTTTTGACTTTGCAAGGGTTGCAGGTGTTGCAATAGCTACTGGCTAACAGGAGTCTTTTCGATGGAGCCAGCTGTCGGGTTCGAACCGACGACCTGCTGATTACAAATCAGCTGCTCTACCAACTGAGCTAAGCTGGCCTCTTTTCTCTCGCGCTGCGAAAGGTGCGGACGGCGAGATCCGCCCCCAAGGATAACCGAGCTTCGCTCGGGCGACCTTACGGCAAAGAAGGTTTGTCACGAAAAGTCGCTATAATTCACAAAAAAACCAAGCCTATGAATGGCCTTTTCAACATTCAGGTTATAGGTTCTCTCGTTTGACGCGGATCGACAATGATGGAACCCAAGATAAAAAACCGGGCCTATGGCGTCAAGCTGTATTTAGTTTTTGTTGCGGGCTAATATGCGTGCGCGATGCGGTTCAGGAGGATGATGGACCAATAAATGTAAGCGATGCTGCCCAGCGCGCCCAGCGTACCGTAAGTCCATACGTCGCGTCGCGGCTCGATCAGGGCCGGACGATCCTCAGGCAACATGGCTTCGGCCAGCCGCGGCAGTACGCCCAGCATGGCCATTAGAAAGAACAGGGGATACACGAAGGCGCGCGTCAAGAAATAGGACGAGACCAGGAATCCGGACATGGCGGCGATGCCCAGACCCGCGTAGCGCTGGAGCCAAGCCTGTTCGAGCGTCTTCGGTTCGCCCATCGCCACCCGTGCGCGCCAGGCCCCGACATAGCCCAGCAAAATCAGCGAAAACCAGAAAAAGTAGCCGAACACGCCCAGTTCAGTATAGCACAGCACAAAAGCGTTGTGCGCGGCGCGACCGCCCCTGATATAGTCGGGAAACATGCCGTAGCCCACGCCGAAGACAGGCCTCGACTTGAAGGCCCAGTTGGCCTGTCCCCAGAAATCGAGCCGATCCACTGCCGATTGATCCAAATACCCGGCGGCCATCGGAGTCAGCAGCAAGGCGGAAAGCGCGAGGAAGAGGAGCAGCCGGGGCAGCCAGCGGGCAGGCAGCACGAGGGCCATCATGACCGAGCCCGTAAAGGCCAGGGCCAGATAACCGCCGCGGGAATGCGTGGAGAATATGCCGAACAAGATCAGAGTAGCCAAACCGCAGGAAACCAGAGTCCCGACAACCGTTTTGCGCCGAAACATCGCGAAGGTCAAGGGCAGCGCCGTAACCAGAATTTGAGCCAGATCGTTGGGGTCCCCGAAAATGCCGAAGAACAGACTGCGCGTATGCGCCGGCTGCCCGCGATACCCTTCGCGAATAAACAGGGGGCGACTGCCCGCGAATCCGTAATGCAGCCGCTGCTGCATCAGGGCGTGGATCGACATGACGCAGGCCATGACCACGAAAATAAGCGCCATCCGCCGCAACCGCGACGGTCGATCCAGCACGCAAAAAAGGAGCAAGGTGAAAAAGCAGATGTTGAAGGTCGGCACGATGGTCCACATCAGCCCGGCAAGATAGAAGTCGGCCACATGCGACATCATCGCGGCGAACCATAGTCCGCCCAAAATCCATGTCTGCGGCAGACGGCGCGGGAAGCGGATTTTCCGCTCGTTCACTTCGATCGTCAGCGTCATCAAGGCCAGCCCCATTACGCCCCAGAGGAGCGGCCAGCCGTACAGACCCGGAACAAGCCACTCTTGCGGCCGCCAGAATACCAGGAAAACGAAGATAGCTGTCAAAAAGAAAGTCATGTTTCTTGTTTTTTCGGCAGAACGGCGTGGTTTCAAGGGTAACCAAGCTTCGCTCGGCGACCTTACAGCAAAGAATTTTTGCCACAAAAAGTCACAAAATTCACAAAAAAACCAAGACCATGAATGGCCTTTTCCTATGAGCGCAAAATCCGGTTACAGGTTCCAAGAGGGGCGCTACAGCGTGCGCCAGGCCAGGGCGCCGACAGCCAGACAGTAGATTCCGAACATCCAGAACCGGCCGGCGGACAGAACCCGGACGATGCACACGATCGCCAGCCAACCCACCGCCGCCGACACAAGCAAGCCCAAAAACAAGGCCGGGGTTGCCGCCAGCAAGCTTTCGGGCGGGTTGCGAACCAGATGAACGGCATCGAGCAAGGCCGCGCCTGCCACTGCGGGCACGGACATGAGCAACGAAAACTCCGCCGCGCGCCGCGGCGTCACCCCCAGCCGCCGGGCCATGGCGATCGTCATGCCCGAGCGACTGATGCCCGGCAGCAGCGCGCAGGCCTGCGCCACGCCGATCGCCAAGGCCAAAGGCCAACGCAAGGGCCGCTCGGGCGCGCGCAACCAAGCCATCGAAAGCAGCAAGGCTCCGTTCGCCATCAGCAGAAGCCCGACTCGGTCCGGCTTCCCGAACAGCGCTTCGATAGACGAGCCGGCCACGGCATAGAGCAATGCCGCCGGCACGGACGCCAGCAAGATCCAGGCGGCATAGCGCCGACCTTCGCCGCGACCGGTCACGCATTCCGCCGTCAACACTGCGATCCGGCGCCGATAAAACACCAGAATCGAAATCAGCGTGCCGACATGCAAGACAATCTCGACGGTTATTCCGGGGAATTCCAAGCCCAGCCAAGCCTGACCCATAGCCAAATGTCCCGAGCTGCTGACCGGGATGAACTCCGTCAGACCCTGGAGTATGGCCAATATGAAAATGTTCAACGTCAACAGCATCTAAATCGAATCCTTATATCGGCCATGACTTGGCGCTTTTCCGGTATGGAATGCGGCGAGCTCGCGCCGCTCTGTTCAGGCGAGCCCTGGCTCGCCGCAAAATCGGAGGTTCAATTATTCGCGCGCCAGGTCGCGCGAAACAGAGCGGCGCCAGGTTGCCGCACTCCAAATTCATACTTCTTGGCCTCTGCCAACAGGCGCAACAAAAAAGCCCCGGCCTTTGGGGCCGGGGCTCGGAGGTTCTGGCGGGGACGACGAGGCTCGAACTCGCAACCCTCAGATCGACAGTCTGATGCGCTAACCAATTGCGCCACGCCCCCGTTATGCCAAAAAACAATCCGCATACTACACATCCGCACGGCATTATCAAGAAAAATCTTTTGCTGTTTTTACCACGGGAAACACGGAGGACACGAAAAAGAGTTTTGAACAGAAGGCAACGAAGATAATGAAGGCAGAAGAAAAGAAAGCCCGCTAATCACGCTAATATGCGCGAATGG
>SLMC01000368.1 GCA_007133745.1 Kiritimatiellia bacterium | reverse complement strand
CGGCCGTCCGATGGCGCGTGTCCATACCGGCGGACTTTGCCGAGGTCGGCGCCAACGCCGAAAACGCTGTTCTGTTCCAATAAAACAAGGACGTTTGCAGGAGCCCGCACCATGAGCGATGCCATTGAAAAAGATACGGCGAATTCGATCCCGCAACAGTGGTATGTCAAAATCGAGGACG
The DNA here is from genome assembly GCA_007133745.1 of Kiritimatiellia bacterium. GTDB lineage: Bacteria > Verrucomicrobiota > Kiritimatiellia > UBA8416 > SLMC01 > SLMC01. The sequence continues at coordinate 4,518 of SLMC01000368.1, read as the reverse complement.
GTTCGACGTTCGGTCCGGTTGGCGTCGACGAATTGCGCGCTTGGGCGGAAACCGGCCGGATCGCGCCCGGCCAATTGATTTCGCACGATCGCCAGGATTGGCTGTTCGCGGAGAATCTGCCCGACTTGCAAATGGTATGGCGGATTGAACTCGATGACGGCGCCATGTACGGGCCGGTCAACCTGCAGGCCATCCGGTCTTTGGTCGATGACGGAACCGTTTCCCGCAAAGCCGTTCTGGTCAACGAGCTTACGCATCAAAAAAGCTCCGTGGCGAAAGAAATCGATGGGCAAACCGGTAAACCGGCGCCGTCGTCGCGATCCGCTCGTTCCAGCGCAGCGGCGCAAGACGAGAAACCGCGCGCGGCCCTGTCGGGACCGAGCCGGGAATCTTCCGTCGTTTCGGATTTCGATGAGGTTCGAACGACAGCCAGGCGACCCGGCGGCGATAAACGCGCCGATTCCGATGCGCGTCCGGCCGATACGGGGGCCGGGCCCGAACCGGCCGCCGGAGCGTCTTCTCGCAAGGCGCGCAAGCCGTCCGGACCGCCTGCGGGCGAATCACGCGTTGATCCTGTCGTCGCGGAGGCGTCTCGCCCGGTTCGGTCCGGCGCCGATCCGCAGCCGGACAAGTTCGAGAGGGCGTATCCGCCCGTGTCCGATGCTCCCGATCATCACGAAGGCTTGCGCAGCGAAAACGAGGCGCTGCGCAGAAGTCTTTCGCAGGCCAAGTCCGAAATCGAAAAATACCGGACCAACATCAAGAAGTTACAGGATTACATTCACGAGTCGGCCGAGGAAATATCGAGTCATCATGATCGTTTGCAGAAGGAATATCGGCTGGCCTCCAGCGAGCTGGTCGATACCCGCATGCGGCTGGACAACGAGACGAAGGCCGCCCAGGATCTTCAAGTCGAGCTGAAACGGAAAAGCGGAGAACTGGAACAGGTCTCCGCGCGCTACGAGCGCCTGTTCAACGATTCGCAGACGCGCGAACAGGATTTGCTCCAGCGTATCGAGGACATTCGCAAAACGGCCAACGAAGCGGCCGACAAGCTGGACAAGGCCGAATGGGAGTTCCATCGGAAAGCCGAGGCTCAGGCCCGCGAAATCGCCGTTTTGGCCGACGTGCGCTCCAATCTCGAAAACCAGTGGGCGCAATCGAAACGCGATGCGACCGAGGCGCGCGAGCATTGGGAACAGGCGCGCCGCGATGCGAGCCGGCTGGAACAGGAGGCGCAGGCGTCCGCGCAGCGCGAGGATGCGCTTCGGCGCGAAACGGATGAGGCCCGAGCCGCGATTGCCGCGCTTGAAAAGGAATCGGTCGCGCTCAAGGCGGACTTGGAGAAGGAAGCGCGGCGCCAGGCCGAGTTGACGACGGCGGGGAAGAAGGCGTCCGAAGGTTTTCAGGAGCAGATCGGTCAATTGAATCAGGCGTTGCGCGAGGCCCAGGACGCCTTGCGCAAGAGCGCGGCCGATGCCGAGGCGCAACAGGCGGCCACCCGGTCGCTGCGGGAGCGGTTCGCGGCGCGCGAGGCGCAGTCCCGATCCGAACGCGATGCGCTCGCGCAGGAACGGGATGCCGGCAAGATTTTGCTGCAGGAAAAGGAGCAAAACATCGAGGCGGCACGCAAGACGCTTGCGCAAAAGGAAAGCGAGCTGGCCGAAGCCCGCGCGAAATGCGCATCCATGTCCGAAACGTTTTCCGACAAGGAAAAGAGCTACAAGGCGACCATCGAGGAACAGGTTCGGTCGGTGTCGGCGCTTGCCGGCGAACGCGACATGCTGGCCAAAAAACTTGGGGGTGAAACACAGGCCCGACAGAAAGCCGAAACGGAAAACGAGCGCCTGACCTCGGCTTTGGGCGAGGAACGCGACCGCAAAGGCCGGGCGGAAGAGGAACGCGAGGCGCTGCGTGCCGCGCTGGGCAAGGAAAACGAGCGTGCCGACGGCTTGGCGAAACGGACAACCGAACAGGCCGACGCGATCGTCCGGCATGAAGCCCGCATTGGCGATTTGACGGAGGCGTCGAATCTGGCCCGCGCGCAGTTGTCGGAGGCGGACGGTCGCATCCGCGAACTGCAAGGCCAGTTGAAGGACGCTCGGACGCGCCTGGACGAAGGGCGCGAAACTTTGGAGCGCGAGCGCGCGGAATCCGCCGCCAGCGCGGAACGCCTGCAGGCCGAAATACAGGAAACCGAATCCCGGCTGGGCGAAGCGCTGAAGGAGATCGAGCGGCAGAATATGGTCGTCGACAACGAACGGACCGCCCGGCGTCGTTGCGAGGAGGAATCGCATCGTGTGGCCGAGGATATGCGCGGGAAAGCGCTCGCGCTTAAGGCTGAACTCGAAAAAGCCGGTCAGGACAACGAACAGCAACGGGTGATTCAGGAAAACGAAATCGAACTGCTCGGAATCAAACTGGAGGATGCCCGCCAGCGCAGCGATCATTACAAGCAGGAATTCGAGGCCGCTTCGGCGCGAGTCGAGCAGCATAAGAAATTCTACGCCGAAGAACGCGAGCAGCGGCGTCGAGTCGAAACGGAACTGATGCAAACGAAAAATTCCGGACAGGACCTCCAGTTCCAGTTCCGCAAGAAGGAACGGGAATTCGTGCTGGAACGGGAACGGCTCGAGGGCGACCTCTATCGGCAGCGCCAGAAGGCGCAGGCGTTGCTCAAAAGACTGGAAAGCATGCGCGAGAAAGCGCGGAATCCGGACCCCGTCTCGGCCGCCGGTTCGGACGTGTCCGGCGAGCCCGATGCGTCAAAGGAAAAATGAAATGGCACGTTTCGTACATCGCACCGTGCCGCCCGCCGGCCTTGCGCCGGTGGAGGCAAACGTTAAGGGGGGAGGCACTAATCCGGAATGAACAGCGTTTGGCCGATGCGGATCGTGTGCGCGTCCTTGAGGCCGTTGGCCTTGACAATGGCGGGGATGGTGACGTTGTAGGCTTTGGCGATTTCGGAGAGCGTTTCGCCTTGCTGGACCACATGCTCGCGGCCGCGCATCGCTACGGGCCGCGTCGTTGCCGCGCTTTTGATCGTTTCCAAAACGATTCTTTTGTCTTCCTCTCGGGCTCGTTCGGCCTCGGCCAGCGTCTTTTCCAGGGTCGCGATGCGCTGTTCCTGCGTGACGGTTCGCTGTTCCAGAACGCCGACACGCCGGTCCAGCTCGGCGCGGCTGCGTTCCGCATCGCGGAGGCGGACGGCGATGTCTTCCTGATGCCGCTGCTGAACGGCATCGACGGATTCGACACGGTTTTCCAGACGCGCCGTCAGCGCTTTGATATTGGCCAGTTCGGCTTCGCGGCGGTCCCGGTCGCTGACCCGCGCGCGCGGCTCCAGTAGCGTGGTGCAGCCGGCAAGGGCCAGAGACAAGGCCGAAACGGACAGTATGACGCAGATGGTTGATCCTGTATTCATGGTCTAAGGCGGGCTAACACCCGCATCCCAATGTTTTTTCAACATTCAGGTTATAGGTTCTCTTGCGTTAATGACAGCAACGCGTTATTAAGACACTAATGCATACATCGTTTCGACCTGCTGTTCAATCTTTTTCTTGTCATTTTTTTCCGCCCGAGTTAGTGTGTTTTTCATGAACAATGAACTTTACCCCTACGTGTTCGAGCCGGTCTATCGGGATTATCTTTGGGGCGGGAACCGTATCGCGCGGCTGTATCGACGCGCGGATGCACCGCCGGTATGCGCCGAATCCTGGGAAATCGCCGACAGGCCCGAAGCGGTCAGTGTCGTGCGGGACGGGCCGTGCCGAGGCCGAACACTGCGCGAACTGATGGAACGGCATGCGTCGGACATTCTCGGCGCGGATGCCTGCGGCAGCGAGGTTTTTCCGCTACTGATCAAGATAATCGATGCGCGCTTGCGATTGAGCCTGCAGGTTCATCCCGACGAGAATACAGCCGTTTCGACTGGCGGCGAGCCCAAGTCGGAAATGTGGTTCGTCCTGGCTGCCGAGCCGGGCGCGCGCGTTTATTGCGGGCTGCGGTCCGGGGTCGACCGCGCGACCTTCGAGGCCGCGCTGCGCGAAGAACGGCTTGAGCCCTTGCTGCATGCCGTGCCTGCGGTGCCCGGTGAAGCCATCGATGTGCCGGGCGGCCGTGTTCACGCCATTGCGGAAGGCTGTCTGCTTCTGGAAATCCAACAGAATTCGAATACGACCTATCGGGTTTACGACTGGGGCCGAGTGGACCGGGACGGACAGCCTCGCGAATTGCATGTGGTACAGGCCTTGAAAGCCATCAATTGGCATGATCAACCGGGCGAAAGCCGGGCGCCCGCTCCGCTGGATGGGCCTTGGCTCAATCGATGCCAGGAAGTGTTGACGACACCGTTTTCACGCGTCACGCGCTGGGCCATGACCCGGGAGGAGACTTTTCCGCTTGACGGACGGTCGTTCCACGCCTTTTTTACCGTTAAGGGCGCCGCGACCGTCCGGGGCAACGGACAGGATGCCGCGTTGCGACCGGGAACCACCTGCCTGATTCCCGCCGTGCTGG
>SLMC01000151.1 GCA_007133745.1 Kiritimatiellia bacterium | reverse complement strand
GCCTGTTGGCCGAACTGGAACGAAAAGCTCTGGCCTACGACGCCATCCAGGGACAAATCGAATATAAAGACGCCCTGATCTCGACCCTGCAAGACGAGCGGGATGAAGCTCGATCAATCATAGCCCGGCAACGCAAGGAAATGCAGGCCCTGACAGAAGCGGTTGCCGCGCAGGCCGCCGACTTGGCCGCCTTGGCTACGGAAAAGGAGAACTTGAAGAAATCCTTGGATTTGTTGAGGCTGGGCCAGTATGAATATTACGAGATTAAGGAAGGCGATACAGTCGAGTCCATTGCCGCACAGCCGACTGTTTACGGGGATGCCGCCCGGCATGTGGTGATTCGGCAGGCGAATCGCGGGCATGTCGAGACGTTGGACCGTTTAGCGCCCGGCGAAGTTCTTATTATCCCTCGTTTCCCCGCAAGTGGTCGTTATGAATTCTGAAGAAAAAACCGACACCCGCAACCCTTTCGCGACAGCGCCGAGCGGCCAGGTAGGCGTTTCGCCCGTACGCGCGCTCGTGGTGGACGACGAGCCGCTTGTGTTGTGGACCACCGTAAAGCGGTTGGAGCGGCGAGGCTGGCATGTGACGGGCGCGGAAAGCGGGCAGGATGCGGAAACGCTGTGGGTCCGCAACGATTTCGATATTGTCGTGATGGATTATCGGCTTTCGGACGGGCTCGGGGTCGAGGTTGTGGCCAAAATGCGGAAGGCGGGCAGGCGCGAGCCCGTGATATGCCTGACCGCCGAATCCGAACGGATCGATGCCGATGCCCGTCGCGCGCTGGAGATTGGCGCAGTGTTGTCCAAGCCGGTGGACATCGATGCCCTGGTCGAAACAGCCTGCGCCATGATCGGCGCGAAGGCGCCGACCGGGTCGAGCGATGAAACGTCCGCCGGCGACCGTGCGGGTCGATTCCGCGTGGCGGCCTGTTCCGGTCATGTCGCCGCAGCCGATCTGACGCAGTTGGCCGAACGCCATGCGACCGAGGACTGGCTGGCCCTGGACATGAGAGCGACAGCCGATATGGATGCGGAAGCCGTGCCCGTGCTTTTGGATATGGGCCGCACCCGCTCCCGGCGCGGGGGCCGGTTATGTCTGATGGGCTTGACTTCCGAATGGCGCGCGCGCTTCCGCGCGGAAGGCTTGACGCGCGAAATCGATTGGGTCGCCGATGAAGCAGGCTTGATTTCGCAGAATAGGCGGCTGATTTCCGCCGCCGAACGCGAAAGTCTGCTGGACAGCGTGATCGAGGGAGACGAAACGTGAAAAGGCCCGTTTTCAGAAAAACAAAGCGGACGCCGCTGTTTGTCGGCTTGGCTGCCGGTACGGTTCTAGGTGCGGTCGCGGCCGTATGGTGGGTGCCGGCGCAGGTGAGCGCTACCCGCGGGCGGTGGGCGCAGGAACGAAAAATGTTTTCCTCGCTGGCCATGCAGCAGGCCGATCAGCTTCGCGACATCGGGCGTTACGATCAAGCGCGTGCCTACTACCGGCTGGCCATCGACAGGGCCCACGATGCCGATTCCAGAAACGATGCCGCGCTGGGCATGGCGATCATGCTGCTGGACCGGGCCGACTCCGAGTCCGATCCGTACCCGTATGCGCTCATAGCCCGACAGTATCTGGAGGCGCTGACCGAGGTTGAAACCCGTCCGGATCGCCAAAGCCGCGTCTGGCTCGCTTTGGTGCGCGCGACGAAGCTCGAAAAGGATACGGAAAGCATGATGGTCGCCGCCCGACGCGCGCGGGAATTGTCCGCGTGCGACATTCACAGCGGTCAACTGTTGCTGCTCGAGCTGGACTATCTTTTGGCGCACGGAGCCTGGGCCGACATGGCCCGATTAGCCGATCCCGTCGAGACCCTGGCCGAGCACGATCTGTGGCGCGACGAACTCGACCTCCGCCAGGCGCAGGCGGGCATGAAAATTCTGGCGGACCCCGATTGGTTCGATGCCTGGTCCGAAGAGCGGGACGCGACAAATGCCGCCGCGCGGACCGAAGCGCGCGACGCCCTGTTTCGCGAAACGGCCGAACGCTTCGAGCGCCTGGCCGAGTCCGGGCCGGAACGCGTGGCTCAAAGCGCACTCTTTTATTCCGCGCGTCTCCATTACGATGCAGAAGATTTCGTAGCGGCCCAACGACAGATGGATCGCTTCCTGAGCCGGGAACCGTCCACGCATATCCGGGACGCCTTGCTTCTGTCGCTCGCCTTGGCGCGGCAACGCGGACAAACCCGCACCGCGCGCGAACTGATCGCCACGTTCCTTCGGCGCTATGCCTGGCACGATTTGCTCGCCGACGATTTCATGGCCATTGTGGAAGAAGCCGTCGAGCATGGTCCGCCCCGTGAAACTCTGGATTTGATCGATCAGTACACGCGCCTGCCCGTTTCCCAACCCATTCGCCAAACCCTGTTGCTTAAAGCCGGCTTGCTGGCCCGCGACATGGGAGACGACGCGCGCGCGGACCGCTATTTCTCTGACTTGCAAGCCATGTCTGAAGGGCCGGGCGACACATTCTCCGCGTTGGCCATGTACGAAAGAGCGGGCATTATGCTGCGGCAGGGCGATGACGACGCGGCGCGCCGTTTGCTGGCCGCCTTTATCAAAAGCCATCCGTCGGACGAGCGCTTCGGTCAGGCGCTGTTCGCCTTGTTCGATTTGTCGAATCGCACAGGCCAGGACGAAGCGGAGATCATTCGTTTCGCCATGGCTGCCGCTGCGGAAACGCCCGAAGATTCCCGTACGCCGGAAACGCTGCTGGCGGCCGCCCGCCGCATTGAGGCCATGGGCGCGCCGGCCCTCGCGCAGACGCATTACGCGCGCATCATGCTCCTTCAGTTCCTGCGGATGGGCCGGCAGGACGACGAAACGGTCCTGAACGACGACTCGGCCGTCGCGCAAGCCATGCTGGGCAATGCCCGCTGCCTGCTGCGCATGGGCGAAAAGGCGCGCGCCGATCATGTCTTGCGAAGCTTGTGCGCCATGGCCGAGCCCGGCGCCGTTCGGTCGGAAGCCGCTTGGCTGTGGGCCACGCTGGCCTTGGAAAACAATCAAACGCCCGAGGCGCGACGCCGATTGAGCCTTGTGGACGCGCAACGGGCCGATCCGTCCGTGGCGAGTCGCGCCGGACTGGAGTTGCTGCTGATCGATTTGCGGGCGGGCGACAAAAACGCGGAGGCGGCATGGGCCTTGCTTCCGCAGCTTGCGGACATGCCGGTCGGCCCTGAGCATGCCGAGTTTTTAAAAACGGCGTATTTGACCTGTTTTCAAATCATTGTCGAGGAGAGCGGCGTCGAGGCGGCGAAACGCTTCCTGGAAACCGTCGCGGCTAGCCCGCATGGCGCCGTTCTGCCGCTGCGCGAAATGAGCCTGCGTACCGGACGTCTTGTGCTGGAACAAGAGGGCAATGCGGCGCTGATCGCGTTTCTGGGCTGGAGCGCCGACTTGACGGAAGCACGCCAGCCCCGCCCGGAGCGCAACTTGGATTTCCTGATTCAAGCCGCGCGCAGCGTTGAAAAAGCAAAAGAAATCGTCGGGAGATACTTGTGAATTCAAGCGGACAAACTGTGATTGCCGCGATGGTCAAGGCTCGGGAATGCTGTCGGCGCCTGGTTCAGACATACGAACAGGCCCGCAACGCGTCGGAGCCGCCTGTTGACGGGCATATCGGGCTGTTGCGCGCGGCGGATACGACCGCCAATCGCTTGCTGCATTATGTTCGGCTGCTTCCGCGCGATGTCGGTTTGATTGTTTCGGGACGGGACAGTCGCATCTATGCGACGCGCTTGCGCGCGGAGATACGCGAATTGCTGGAAAAAGCCGTGATTTTGGAACGCGAAACGCGGCATGGCCTGTCGGTCGGCCGTGGGTTCGGCGACGGAGGGCCAAGCTATGATTGATGTCGCATCCGCCCTTGCGCATGAAAGCGTTGCCTCGGGGTCGCCCTGTGAAAAGAAGGGCGCCGTCGTCCGCTCTCCGGATACGCTCGAAAAAATTCAGGATGCCTTTCGGCTTTTCCAGTCCCAAAGCGAACAACTGCAGACGGCCTACGACGGTTTGAAGCGGGACTTGGCCGTGACCCATCGGCGTCTGCGCGAAAAGAACGAGTCGCTGTCCGTGAAAGTCGGGGAGTTGCGGCGCATGTCCAGCCGATTGGAATGCATTGTCGCCAGCTTGACGGACGGGGTTCTCGTCGTGGACAGCGAGTTGAACGTCGATCTGTGCAACCCGGTCATGGCGCGGTTGCTCGGCTTGAGCGCGGATGCGTCGGCTCGGGGTCCGTATCGCGACATGACCAACGGGCTGGGCGACGCCCGGCTTCTGGAATCCGTGCTTCGGACAGGCCGCCCCGTTCTCGACAGCGAGCGAAGCGGCATCGGTCGCGACGAACGGGAGGTTGTTGTTCTGGCCAGTGCGGCGCCGATTCTCGACGCGAACGGAAAAATTCTCGGGGCGGTGGAAGTCATGCGCGACGTGACCGAAATCCGGCGCCTGGAGGAGCGGGTACAGAACCAGAAGCGCATGGCCGCTCTCGGCGAAATGGCCGCCAGCGTCGCGCACGAGATACGCAATCCGCTGGGCACTATCGAAGGGTTTGCCCGGTTGCTTAAGCGCGACCTGGCCGATCAGCCCGACCCCTTGCGGCTGGCCGGCAAGATTGTGGAAGGCGTGCAAAACCTGAACTACGTCATTACCAACATGCTTACCTACGCCCGGCCCATGTCCTTGCAATGCGAACCGTTTCCTGTCGCCGCGCTTTTCGCCGACGTGGAACCGGTCTTGCGGGATCGCGCCCGGAACGAACGCGTGACGCTGCGTATAGCCGAAGACGGGCTGGACGAGCTTGGCATGGATGGCGACATCCGGCAATGGCGTCAGGTGCTGCTGAACCTGGGATTGAACGCGATCGAAGCCTGTACGGAAAAAAGTCGTAAAACCGGTGAACCGCAGACCTGTTCGGCCACGTCGGTCGGCGAGGTGATGTTGACCGCGGAGCGGCGCGGTGCGCGTGTGGCGTTGACCGTGCGCGACAATGGTTGCGGGATCGGCACGGCGGACCGCGCGCGGCTGTTCGATCCGTTTTTCACCAAAAAACATGGCGGTACCGGGCTGGGATTGTCGCTATGCCATAAGATTGTCGCCGCGCATGGCGGAGAAATCGGATTCGAGAGCCGCGAAGGCGAGGGCAGCATGTTCGTCATTCTCGCGCCCGGCGCGTGTGTCGATACGAAAGCCGCCGCCGCGTAGGGAAGGCGCACGACGGGCGGAAGCCGTGGAAAGTGGAAAGTGGAGCGTAAAACGTGCGTTTGTATGTTCGTGCGTTGGTGGAGCGGCTCGGCTTCCCGAGCCGGAATTGGAGGGCGGCAGGCTTGCCTCGGCGTAGCCTTGCGAAGACGGGCCTCTGCCGCCGGATGAAGATTTGAACACGGATAAACACGGATGAGGCGCCGGGTTTTGCAAGGCCTCGTAAGTCCGACCCGTCCGACTTGTCCGACATGTCCGACACGTCCGACATGTCCGACATGTCCGACTCGTCCGACTCGTCCGACTCGTCCGACGACAATGGAGAGGGCCGGCTTGCATCGAAACCCGGCCGCCGAGAACCAAGGAGAGCCATCATGACAAGCAGTATCGAAAACGCATTGGTTGTGGACGACGATGTCCTGATGCGGGATTTCATTGTCGAGACCTTGCGTCGTTCCGGCATTGCCGTCACGCAGGCGGGCAACGGTTCCGAGGCGCTCAAGCTTATGGCCGAGCAGGACTTCGATCTGGCCTTCATCGACCTGAAAATGCCCGGCATGGACGGGATGCAGCTTTTGAACCGCATGAAAAAGGACGGCATCGGCACCCTGCCGGTCATGGTGACGGCCTTCGGCACGGTGGAACAGGCTGTGGACGCCATGAAAATGGGCGCGGCGGATTTTCTGATGAAGCCGTTTTCCCCCGAGCAGGTGGAACTGGTGGTCAAGCGGGCCCGCGAATGGGTCGGCTTGCAAAACCAGGCCGCCTATCTTCAGGAGGAGCTGGGCTGGTCCCTGCCGCGCGGTCGGCAATTGCTGGGCGAATCGGCGGCTATGCAGGCGCTCAAGCGCGCCATCGAAAAAGTGGCCGCCGCCTCGGCTACCGCCCTGATCAGCGGCGAAAGCGGAACCGGCAAGGAACTGGTTGCCTTGGCCGTTCATTTCCTGAGCGAGCGCAAGGATCGGCCGTTCGTGCGTTTGAACTGCGCCGCCGTGCCCGACGCATTGATGGATAGCGAGCTGTTCGGTCACGAGAAAGGCGCTTTTACCGGCGCGCTGAACCGGCGCGCCGGTCGTTTCGAACTGGCTCAGTCGGGCAGTTTGTTGCTGGACGAAATCAGCGAAATGAAGCTCGAGCTGCAAGGCAAGCTTCTGCGGGTGCTGCAGGAACAGGAATTCGAACGGGTCGGCGGCAGCCGCACCTTGCGTACCGATTGCCGCGTCATGGCCACGACCAATCGCGACCTGGCCGAATGCGTGCGAGCCGGAACGTTTCGTCAGGATCTCTACTACCGCCTCAATGTCGTGCCGTTGCGGGCGCCGGCGCTGCGCGAACGACGCGAGGACATTCCGCTGCTGGCCAAGGCTTTTTTGGCTCGGTTCAATAAAGGCGGCGACGTCCGCTTCACCGACGCCGCGCTCGACGTCTTGCAGCGCTACGACTGGCCCGGCAACGTGCGCGAACTTGAAAATGTCGTCGAGCGGGTCAGTGTCATGGAGTCCGGCTCGGAGCTTGGCCCCGAAGCCCTGACCATGCTTGCCCCGACTCCGGGGCATGCCGGGTCTGGCGCCGCTCCGGCATCGCCTGCGTCCGGTTCCGACGAAGGACTCGTCCTTGCGGATATGGAACGTCAAACGATCCTGCGCGCCTTGCGGGTCACGCGCGGCAGCCGGCAGGAGGCCGCCGATCGGCTAGGCATCAGCGTGCGAACCCTGCGCAACAAAATCAATCAATATCGCAAGGAAGGTTCGCTGTCCCAGGACGGCGACGCGCTCGGCTTGCCCGACAAGGGTTTGGCCGTCCCGGCCGCCTGACCTTTGCCGGGAGGGGGCAGGGGACGCCTTAATCTTCCCTTCTCCCCTTCTCTGAATCGCCCCTGGAGGGCGACGGGCTCCGTCGCCGATACGCGACACCCGACTCGCGACGCCCGACGTCCGGCTGTCGGGCCCGCCCTCCAACGAATTTACCCTCCGCATTTCATCCTTCATCCTTCTCTTCCGGCAGCGCCCTTACCCACTGTTCACATCCCGGAAAAAGGGCCTTGCGTTTTCCGGGGCAATCGTGTTTCATGGTTTTCCGTTTCCATTTGGAGCATTCATGGACTCTCAAACCCGTATTCTTCAAAGACTGAACAGCATTACCAATTTGCCGACCCTGCCGCTGGTCATGCAGAAGATTTCAGCGGCCGTGCGCGACCCCAAGACCGACGCCCGCAAGCTGGCGGTCATTATGGAGGACGACCCGGCCGTCATGGCGCGTGTGCTGAAGATCGTCAATTCCGCCTTTTACGCCGGTGCGGTCCCTGTCGCGTCCGTGCAGCAGGCTGTGGCGCGCATGGGCTTGAGAGCCATCAACAACATTGCGTTGTCCACCGCCATTTTTTCCGCTTTCGGCAAGAGCGATGACGATATGTTCGACCGCAGGGAGTTCTGGCGCCATTCCATCAGCGTCGGCATCGGCGCGGTCGTCATCGCCGAGCGCGTGGCCGATCGCCTGACCCGAACGTATCCGCGCGATGTGCTGCATCTGGCCGGACTCTTGCACGACATCGGCAAGATCGTCATGGACCAGTATTTTCACGACGAGTTTCTGGCCGCGTTGGCGAAGGCCCGCGCCGACGCGCTTCCGCTCATGGAAGCGGAGGAACAAGTTTTTCAGTCCGATCACGCCCGTGTCGGCGCCTGGCTGGGCGCGAAATGGAATCTGGCCGACGATCTGAATCAGGTGGTACGCTGGCATCACAACCCGCATTCCGCCGGCGACAATCGTTGCGAAATCAACACCCTCATCCATGCCGCCAACTATATATGCAATCAGCGGAAAATTGGAGACGGCGGCGATACGGCTGCGCCTGTTGTCGATCAGGAAGCACAGGAAACCCTTGGTTTGACCAAGAAAGACAGGGTCGCTATTGCCGACGCTATCGCCAAGGAATCCGAAAAATCGGAAATTCTGCTGTCGCTGGCATGATGATAAAGGCCGCTTGTTTTAAATTGTACTACCGTAAGTGGGGTGGCGTTATGAACATAACATTGTCTGCCGATGCCAAGCTCGTTCGCGCAACGCGACGCTATGCGGATAGGCACAATACAAGTCTTAACAATCTTTTGCGTCAATATATGCAAACCATTGGGGGAGACGACAAGTTTCATGCGCAGCGGGCCGAGGAGTTCAAACGCCTGGCAACTGAGCATGCGGGCCGAAGCGAGCAGGGATTTGTTTTTGATCGGGAAGACATCCATCGAAGGTAGGTCCGAATGGTTGTCGGGCGTTGTCTCCGCCTGGAATGCCGGACTATTGGAACAATGGAATAATGCCGCTCGAAAATTTCTTTTTGGGATGCGTCCATTGTAGCGGCCGCCGAGCAGTCCGACTGCGACGTGATTCTATCGGAAGATTTCAATCGGGGGCAGTATTACGCGGGCATTCCTGTGGAAAATCCTTTTAAGGGTGCGGAGATATTGAGTTCGTGAAACAGCTCGCGATGCTGATTTGAGGCAAAAGTTCATACCCGAAACAGGGGCAAGACATGGTAACAGGTATGGCGCCATTGGACGACGGACTCGATGGAGACATCAGATCCGATTTTCTTGACGAGTCGCTGGAGGGGCTCGACAAGGTGTCCTCTCTATTGGTGAATTTGGAGTCAAAGCAAGATGACTTGCGTTTGATCAATACGATTTTCCGACCCATCCATTCCCTGAAGGGCAACTCGGGCTTTTTCGGACTGAACCATGTCAAGACGTTGGCGCATGAACTGGAGACGATTTTGGATTTGCTGCGCAAGCGGCAGGTGAAACCATCGCCTGCAATCATGTCGGGCCTGTTTGACGGGCTGGACGAGTTGCGGGCGATGCTGATAAGAGTTCGCGAACAACAATCGGAAACGGCCGACGAGGCGGCGTTCGGGACTTTGCTGGAGCGAATCAGGGGATTGGCCCAGGCGACGGGCGCGGCCGGACGTTGGGCGGATCTGGTGGACAAGCTCGACCGCATCGCGATTCGACTGGGACTGGAAGACAAGGCGCTGGTGGCCGATGTGGAATCCGTCATATCGGATTTCAAAGCCTTGGCGCCAACGTCGGCGGCCGAAAACACGTTGCGCCAGCCGTCGGACCCCAAAGACCCGCCCCCCCCGGGGGATAAGCCCTTGCCTGAACATTGGACGGAAGCGCACAGGACAATGCGAGTTTCAGAAGAGAATGTCGACAGATTTGTGGACTATGTCAACGAGTTGCTGGCGGTGAACGACCAGTTTCTTTATATCGAACGCCGCATGATGTCGCTGAACGTTGAATGGGCGCTGGCGCATCGGTTGCGGACAGTGAACGAAACCTTTGCCGCATTGTGCGGCAATTTGCAGCGCAGCATTATGGCCGTTCGCAGGGTGTCGGTTAAACCGCTTTTGCAAAAGGCGGTCCGGATCGTCCGGGACGTGGCTAGGGACGAAGGCAAGGAGATTGACGTGGAAACGGCTGGCGACGACGTGGCCATCGACAAGAGTTTGGCAGATGTTTTGGATACGCCTCTGACACACCTGGTGCGCAATGCTGCGGATCACGGGATCGAAACGCCCGACGAGCGGCGGGCTGCAGGCAAGGACCCCAAAGGCGCTGTTCGGCTGACGATTGCCGAGGACGACCGATTCGTCGTCATGACTGTCACCGACGACGGGCGCGGCGTGAACGAGGAAGCCCTTCGCCAAAAGGCGGTGAGTTTGGGCCTGGTTCGGCCGGATCAGGCCATGACCCAAGCCGATGTGGTTAACCTGCTTTTTGCGCCGGGAGTCAGTACGGCGAAAACCGTGACCGATCTGTCCGGACGCGGCGTGGGCATGGATGTGGTGAAACGCGCGATCGAAAGCGAGGGCGGTGTGATCCTGTGCGAGAGCGAACCGGGTCGGGGTAGCGTGTTTACGGTGCGCTTGCCCCATGCGATGGTCGCCTGAATCCTGCAAGGGCATACCATCCAATGGAGGAGAAATGGAAGCCGAAATCAAAATCATTGAAAAGTTGAACTGCATCACCAACTTGCCGACATTGCCGCTGGTCATGCAGAAAGTTTCGGCGGCGGTGCGCGATCCGAACATGGATGCCCGCAAGCTGGCCGCGATCATGGAAGACGATCCGGCCATTATGGCGCGCGTCCTGAAAATGGTCAATTCCGCTTTTTACGCCGGCGAGGCTGAAATAACCGGTGTTCAGCAGGCTATCGCGCGCATGGGCATGAACGTGATTCATAATTTGGCGTTGTCCACCTCGGTCTTCTCGGCCTTTGGCCAGAGCGCCGACGATTCGTTCGACCGCAAGGAGTTCTGGCGGCATTCGATCAGTGTCGGGATCGGAGCGTGCGTGATTGCCGACCGCGCCAAGGCCGCATTGAACAAAAAGCCGTCCAAGGAAACACTGCGGCTGGCAGGCTTGCTGCACGATATCGGCAAGATCGTCATGGATCAGTATTTTCACGACGATTTCATCAAGGCGCTGGCGCGGACCCGCTCGGAATCCGTCCCGTTGTGGCCGGTTGAAACGGAAACTCTCGGCGCCGATCATGCGCGGATCGGCGCCTGGCTCGGGGTGAAATGGCGCATGAAAGACGAGCTGGTTCAGGTCGTGCGCTGGCATCACGAACCGGAATCCGTCGTCGCCGAACATCTGGAAATAACGGCTTTGATTCATATTGCCAATTACATTTGCAATCGGCAGAAAATCGGCGACGGCGGCGATACGGCGGCGCCGACGTTTGTGCAGGCGTTGTGGAAACGTCTAGGCCTGTCGGTTTCGGATATTTCCGAAATAGTGGATCAAATCGCCGAAGAATCCAGGAAATCGGAAATTCTCCTCTCCTTCGTTTAATGCGGGCTTGCCGACAGAGCACGCTCGATTTTGGCTTGAATCACGTCGGGCGTAAACGGCTTGACGATATAGTCGGTCGCGCCTTGGGTCAACGCTTGAACCACATCCGATTTGCCGTCTTCCGTCGAGACCATGATGACGGGGGTGACGTCGTACTTGGACATTTTTCGCAAGCGGATCGTCATTTCCAAGCCGTCCATCTCGGGCATGTTCCAGTCGGCCAATATGCAGTCGAATTGCGCTTTTTCGCATTCCGCCAAAGCTTCGACGCCATTGCCGGCTTGCGCAGTTTGCGTGTAGCCCAGCCGGTTCAGGGTGTTGACCAAAATGCGACGCATGGTCGAAGAGTCGTCCACGACCAGAATTTTCTTTTCGGCATTGTCTCCCATAAGGCGTGTCTCCGTTGGCATTAAACCCTCTCCATATCGTGGCACGGGCGTCCCGCCCGTGATCCCAACCCATGGGCGGGACGCCCATTCCACGAAACAATGTGCCTGCGTATTTTCCGGAAACCATGATAAAATCCCTGTCGGGATCAGGAAACAGGAGATTATCGCATTGTTTAAAACACTATACCTTTTTTTCGATGTCGGATCAAGCGGAAAATGGCCTCTTTCGTTTTTCGTAAAGGACAGCAAGGACCCTCAAGGACGACAAGGACAAAGCCTCCCTCCCTCGTCGATTCGCGACACCCGACTCGCGACGCCCGGCTGTCGGGTCCGCCCTCCACCTACGAACGAAGAATTTAACAGGGCCGAAGGCCCTCCGTATTCATCCTTCATCCCTCATCCTTCATCCTTCTCTTCCCCCCCCCTCTCCGTGGCATTCGACCTGCTTCCATGGCGGCAGCAAGAAGAAAGGCGAGACCATGAGCACAACGGTAGAAGTCTTGAAAAAGCTTTTGGACGTGTCGGCGTTGCGACACGAGGTCCTGGCGCACAATTTGGCCAACGCCACGACGCCGGGCTATCGCCGTCAGGACGTGGCCTTTCGCGACGCCTTGACCCAGGCCATCGGCAAAAACGATGCGGGAGCCGTGTCCAAGGTGCAGGCTTCCGTTCAAACGGATCGGAATGCGCCGGTGGACGGACGGGGGAACAGTGTCTCTATGCATTTGGAGATGAGCGCTTTGCAGGAAAATTCGCTGCTCTATGGGGTGTCGGCCCAAATATTGAACCGGAAATATGCCCGGTTGCAATCGGCGATCAAAGGGCAATAGCGTGCTCGGTCATGCGATGCGATGCCGCTGTCTGAAATATGATATTTGAAATGCGGGCGCTAGCCCGCCAAGGAGAAACAGAAATGTCGGATGCCATTTCGCTTGTTCCCGCCATGAAGATCAGCGCCAGCGGATTGACGGCGCAATCCCGGCGCATGGAAGTTGTGGCCGGCAATGTCGCCAATGCCGGCGCCACGACCGGGCCCGACGGCAAGCCGTTCCGCCGCCGCGAGGTCGTTTTTTCCGCCCAACTGAAAAACGCCATGGGTCAAGACGGGAACCGCCGGCAACTGGCGGGCGTGAAAATCGAACGCATTGCACAAGATGCCAGCCCCATGAAACGGGTGTACAAGCCCGGTCACCCGCATGCGGACAGCGACGGCTATGTCACGATGCCCAATGTCAACACGGTCGAGGAAATGGTGGACATGATGAGCGCTTCACGGGCGTACGAAGCCAATCTGGCCGCCATGAAAACCGCTAAAGCTATGGCGCAGGAAGCGCTGGGGATGTTGAAATGAATCCATTGGATGCCAACTTCGGAATGCAGGACAGAATTAGATTT
This sequence comes from Kiritimatiellia bacterium, assembly GCA_007133745.1. Taxonomy (GTDB): domain Bacteria; phylum Verrucomicrobiota; class Kiritimatiellia; order UBA8416; family SLMC01; genus SLMC01. The sequence continues at coordinate 3,921 of SLMC01000151.1, read as the reverse complement.
CCGCAAATCGACGACATGGGCGCGATCGTTTCGCCCGCGTCTCCCGAAAAAAACGATCCGTCAAGCGACGCCTCGTTCAAGGATCTTCTTCAAGGCCTTGTTTCGCAGGTGGATACATTGCAAAAGGATGCGGACGCATCGATTCATGGCCTGGTCACTGGCGAAACAACCAACATTCACGATGTGACCGTTAAAATGGAAGAGGCTGGCGTTGCATTCGACTTGATGATGCAGGTCCGCAACAAATTGATGGAAGCTTATCAGGAACTGATCAAAATGCAGGGGTGACATTATGGCGGGGTCCATGGGCATATTGGGCAGGCAGTTGGGCAGCATTTGGCAGCATTTCGGCATCAATCAGAAAGTCAGTATTGTTCTCGCTCTAGTGGCGACCGTCGCCCTGATCGGCGGCTTGGTGACCTGGAGCGCGCGTCCGGACTATCGTTTGCTCTATTCAGGCCTGTCGCTCGAGGATGCTGCCGCCGCCCGCGAGCGGATCGAGGACGAAAAGATTCCCGTGCAACTCAGGGATTCGGGCCGGTCCATCTATGTGCCGGCCAAGGATGTTTATCGCTGTCGGCTGCTGCTGGCGGCCGAAGGGCTGCCCCAGGATTCCTCGACAGGTTTCGAGCTGTTCGAACAGCCGAAATTCGGATTGACGGACTTCGCGCAACGCATCAACTATCAGCGCGCGCTGCAGGGCGAACTGGAGCGCACGATCAATGCCATGTCCGGCATACGGTCCAGCCGTGTCACGCTCGTGCTCCCGCAACGGTCGCTTTTTGCGACGGACGCCGAAAAAATGGCCAAAGCCTCCATTATGCTTACTGTCGCCGACGGGGACACGCTGTCGGCCGCGCAGGTGCGCAGCATACAGCAACTGGTGGCCGGCTCGGTGGAAGGGTTGACAGCGTCCGCGATCGCCGTGACGGATCAGAACGGACGCATGCTGGCCAAGGGCGCGGCGACCGAAGAAGGGCTCGAAGCGGCATCCGATCAATGGGAAATCCAAGTCAAGCTCGAGGACATGCTCGAGCGCAAGGCTCAGGAGATGCTCGATGTCGCGCTGGGTTCGGGCCGCTCGATGGTGCGGGTCAGCGCCACCTTGGATTTCAGTCGGGTCGAAAAACGCAACGAAACGTTCGATGCGGAAAATCGCGTCGTCATCGGCGAAACAATTTCCAGCGAGACCAGCAGCGAACCCGGCATGGCGGCGAGCGGCGGTATGGCGCCTTTCGTGCAGGTGCCGGTCGGCGATCCCGGCCGCATGACGGTTGAGCAACCGATGAGCAAGCGCAAGCGGGAAGACATCAATACGCAGTACAAGGTGCCCAGCGGTTTGGAGCATGTCATTCGGCAAGGCGCTCGCATTCAACGGCTTTCCGTTTCGGTATCCGTGGCCGCCGGAGCCGAGCCGCGCGACGAGACGACCTTGACACGCATCGGAAACATGGTGAAAAACGCGGTCGGCTTCGTGGAATCGGCCGAACGCGCCGATTCCATCGAGGTGGTGGAAATGCCCTTTACAGCCGTCGAGCCGGACGCCGTCGCCACGCTGGCCTGGTGGCAAGCGCCGCCCGCGTTCGCGTTTAGTGTCGCGCGCGGACTGGGCGCGCTCCTGATTTTGCTGGCGATCTATGTGTTCAGCCGTCGCATGATGGCCTCGCTAATGGTGGAGCGCACCGAGTTGGGCGCGGCTGCCGGAAGCTTGCCGGCAGGCGGCGATGAGCTGGGCGGCATGCTCAGCGTGGACGGCATCCAAATCGAACCCACCTTCGACGGGGTCGCCCGCCTGGCCGAAGAAAACCCGCGGGCCATTGCCGCCTGGATCACCAACGTCAGCAAAGGCGCGCGGTGAGGCGGGCGGTGCGCCAGTAACCAGTGATCAGTGACCAGTTACCAGTGATCAGCGACCCTGAATCCGAAACGCCAAAATCCGAAGGAAGCCCGAAAAACGAAACATGAAGCGGGGTACGGAAGCAGAATCTGTCCGATCTGTCCGATGGGTCCGATCTGTCCGAACAAGGAAACAAAACAATGCCTGAAACAATGGAATTGAGAGACGAGCAGAAAATCGCCATTCTGCTGGCCAGTCTGGACGAGCGGGTCGCCGCGTCCATTTTGCAGCAGTTGGATCCCGAAGTCATGACGCGCGTGGCCGACGCCATTCGCAGCCTGGGCATTGTTCCCGGCAAAGTCCGATCGAAAGCGATCGCCGAGTGCGTGCGCGGCATTGTGGAGATGGGCCAAGTTGTGCAGGGCGACGAAAAAACCGTCAACAGCCTGCTGGCGCGGGCCATCGGCGAAAAGCGGGCCTCCGCCCTGTTGCAGGAACGGCCGGTGTCTCATGGACAGGCGTTCCAGAAAATCGCGCGCGCTCCGCTCGAGGAATTGGCCGGCATCCTGCAGCATGAGCAACCGGCTGTGGTCGGGGTAGTGCTGCGCTATCTGCCTTCGGAACGGGCGGCGGACATTCTGGCGCTGCTGCCGTCCGACATAAGGCGGCGCGCCATTGTGTTCATGTGTTCGTCCGCCGCGCCCGCGCCCGATCTGCTTGAACGCATCGAACGGTTTCTGGAATCCAAGATCGACCCGGACAAGAAGACGGGCGAGAAGGACGACGATGCCTCCGACAAGCTCGAGGCGATTGCGGGCATCATTCAGCATGTGGATAAGTCGGTCGAGGAGGATCTTCTGGGCGCGATCGACGAAACGTCCGAGGAGATCGGCAAGGAGATTCGAGATCGGCTGTTCACCTTTGAAGACATCGTCAAGCTCAGCGACGTGGCTGTGCGGCGCCTGTTGCAGGAGGTCGATACGGGCCTGCTGAGCGTGGCGCTGCGCAATGCGTCGATCGCCCTGCGCGAGAAATTCTTCAAGAACATGTCGAAACGCGCTACCGAAGGCTTGAAAGAGGAAATGGAATTTTCGCAGAAAATGAAAATTTCGGATATACGCGAAAAACAGCGCGAAGTCGTGGGCGTCATTCGGTCGCTGGAGGCCGAAGGCCAGATTGCTGTCGGCGAGGGAGGGGAGGACGAATATGTCTAGCGTATGTCTGCGCATGAATATCGGCATGACCCGTCTGGTGGCGGCGGATCCGACCCGAGCCACCGTTCGCCATGCGGAAGTGTCGCAACCGCGCGAGGATTTGAAGCGGGCGACCGATCAGGCGCGTCAGGAAGCCGCGGCGGCGATCGCCGCCGAGCGCGAAAAGTTCGCTCGGCTCTGGCAGACGCTCGAAACCCGCCTCGAAGGGTTCATGCGGGATGCCGAAGACCAGATTCGCGAGCAGTTGATTGGCATGTCCTTGAGAATCGCCGAAATTATCCTGAAACGGGAATTGCCCGACAGTCAAATGATCCGCGATCTGATCCTCGAAACCTTGGAGCCTGTCACCGATTTGCAAGGGGCGAAAATCCGCCTGCATCCCGCCGACGCCGACGTGCTGCTGAAAACAAGAGAAGCTCGGGACGGAACCGAACGCCTGCCCGACCGCCTTGAAATTGTGGCCGACAAGGATTTGCGGCCGGGCGATGCGTTGATCGAAAGCCGGAACGGCTATTTCGATGCGCGTCTCGGCGAACGCCTCGCCTTGCTTAAGGAACGCCTCTTTGAACGCCAGCGCAACCCGGATGTGCGCCGGATCGCCAAGGCCAACAGCCAGGTCAAGGAACGGCTTGCCAATGGTGCGGCAGTGAGCGGGGAGCAGTGAGCAGTGAGCGGGGAGCATTGAACGTGTTTCGTCCTGATATAGATTGTCATTGATGACAGATCGGCAAGGGTAGGGATCGCTGAAGTTTACGGCAGTCCATGATGCGGAAGTCGATTTTGGGGGGATTTCAAGAATACGAAATGATTGTACATATCAACCCCGAAGGGGTTATGCAACAAAGCCTGGGGCAACGCCCCAGGGTGGCG
>SLMC01000316.1 GCA_007133745.1 Kiritimatiellia bacterium | reverse complement strand
GGGCGGGTCAGCCCGACAGCGTGCCGCGCGGCAATTATGTTTCGGCCGACGCTTGCTTTCTTATTTCGATTACTGGGTGGCTGCTTGACTCAAGTACCCCCAAGGGGTTGTGGTTTAGAAACGTAGATGTCCTTGACGGCGGGCGGACGGGCCGTGACGGCTTGTTGCATGAGCCGGTAGAAGAGTTTGCCTCGATGCTGCGAGAGGCGACGGTTGAAACGGAAGGAAAACTCATCGAGATAGGCCTGCAAGTGTGAGGGGGCGACTGCGCCTTGATGTGTTCCGCCCAGCCAACGTTTGAGAAGGGAGACGACCAAATGGACATGTTCGAGCTGCCGAAGCGCCGCGTCGCCGCCCGTCGCGATGACATGCGGACGATGCTTGAATCCGGCGGCATTGAGGTTTTCATAGACCGACAGGCCGTCGGTCACGACTCGCGTCCCTGGCTCGACATAGTCCCGAACAAACGCATTGATCGTGGCTTGGTCAATGGCCTCGACGCAACGGAAGCGAACCCGTCCAAGTCTCTTCTTCGCATCCCCTTCTACCGCAACAAGAACCAAGGTCTTGCCTTCTGCGCCGCGCCCTCGCGTCCCTTCCTTCTGCCCCCCAATGTACGCCTCGTCTACTTCAACGCGACCGAACAACCGCTCGCGTCCACTGCGAACCATGACGCTGCGAAGCTTCTGCAACCAACCCCAGGCAGTCTGGTAACTCCCAAAGCCATAGGTGTCGTACAAGTTCTTGGCGCTCATCCCCGTCTTCTGTGCCATCATCAGCCACATCACATGAAACCACAGACGCAACGGCTTGCGGCTATCTTCAAATACCGTGCCTGCCGTCACAGATGTTTGATGTCGACATCCCGGACAGTGCCACAGCCCGCGATCCGTTCGCCACGCCTTCGTTCCGCCGCACTCAGGACAGACAAATCCCGTCGGCCACCGAACCCATTCCAGATATGCCGCACAGTCATCCTCCGCAGAAAACCAGTCGAGGAACTCCTCGAACGTTCGGGGATATGGCATTTCTTTGGTCGCTTTCATGATCCACACACTACCCATTGGGGTCACTTGAGTCAAGCAGCCACCCAGTTAAATTAATTGGAGGAATTGGGCGTCTAGGCGCCCGCCCGGCAAGGCGCGAAAACTAAGGAATATTCCCGACATTTCGTGTTTTCGCAACGCTGCCGGGCGGGGCGTCCAAAACGCCAATTAATTTATGCGCGGGCCCTTAGGTAGCGATTCAGGCCGAACCGATATGCCGAGCCGCCGTCGCCTCGATTTCCACCAGCCAACCGGGCCGGCAGACCGGCGCCCGGACATAGACGGCCGGCAACCAATCCGCATAGTCCGAGACCAGCGGCTCGACAAAGGCGTAATCCGAGGCGTCGCGAAGATACACTATGACGCTGGCCAAATCGGCGCGGGAAAAGCCCGCAGCATCGAGCAATGCAGAAATATTCTCCAGCGTCCGTGCTGTTTGAGCGGTAACATCGTCCGGATGCACGATATCGCCATGCCGATCGATACTGGCCGTTCCGGAAATGAACAGGAAATCCCGGTCGCCCAGCTCGACGGCTGTCGCCCGCTCGAACGTAACGCCATAAACATGCGTCGGACTCAAATGATCGGGCGCCTGAATGTGCCGAATTTTGCTTTCGGGCACGCCAATAACCGCATAGGCGTCCATCGATACGCGCGCGAACCGCTCGCCGCTGCCGCCCTGGATGCCCGTGCTGGCAATGTAATGCGTGGCCGGCGTCAAATGGATTCGGTCGAAATACGCCTTGCGCCCCTGCACAATGCCCGGGTAGTCGGCATCCACATGCGGCGTGTAAATCCACGTGCGCAGCACGCTCGAGGCGATCGAAAGACCCTGCGCGCCCAACGCGTCTTCGAGCGCCTCGAAAATCGCGCGCGTCTGCTCTTCGGCGCTCGCGCCTGAATCCGCGCAGGGGGCTGTCAGGCGTTCCGCGAAAACATGGCAAACCCCGGACGCGGTATCGAGTCGCAGCAAACCGCGATCGCGCGTCTTGCCCGTAATGTTGCTCAGGCATAGCCCCAGCATCGCCAACTTGACATTCCGGACCGGCGGCTGCTCGACCAGCGAAAAAAAGAAATCGGTGTTCCGTCGCTCCCGATACGCCCCCAGCGCCTCGCGATGATTGGTCAGGTCGCTCGAAAAAAATCGCTTGGCCGCAACCTGATCGGGCCCAATCCCGAACATGGCAAGCAAGGTCGCTTCCGCCTGCTCGATCTCGGCCAGTTGGTCGGCTATCCGCTCGGGCTCGCGAGGAACAATCGTATAAAAGAACTCAAGCCACTCGCCCCGTCCGTTCTCAAGCACGCTGTACAGTATCTCCGCCCGATTCGAATCGAGTTTGCCTTTACGCATGGCCTGTCTCCCGCTTGACATTAATCGATGAACGACCCCTTAACGCGTTGTTGGTTTTCCGCTTGCCCTATCGTGTCGGGCGCCCCTGCAGGCGACCATCACTGTGAAACGTCTCTTTGCCGGTTGAACCCGTTCGATTTGGACAGAACCGTGTAATCCGCGCGGGCTTCGGCCATCTTGTAGAGAACTTTTTTGTCGGGCAAGGGCGCGTAGTCCGCCGCGCGCTTCGGGTTCAGCCAGGCGTCGAGTCGCCGGGCGATGCGCTCGGGATTCCGGTACACGTCGCATTCCCAGACGATGCGTACACGCCAGCCAAGACGTTTCAATTGGGCGCGGTTTTTCCGGTCGCGGGCGACGTTGGCGGCGAATTTACTTTGCCAGTAGTCGCGGCGCGTGCCGGGCACGGTGGCGGACGGACACCCTTTGTGCCGATGCCAGAAGCAGCCGTGCACGAAGACGGCGGCGCGATGCCTGGGCAGCACGATGTCGGGCCGGCCAGGCAATTGGCGGTTAAGCGGACCGCGCACGGTGAATCGGTAGCCCAAGCGGTGCAGAATCGAGCGCACCATAAGCTCCGGTTTCGTGTTCCGACTGCGAACCCGGCTCATGATCCAGCGGCGATGCTCTTGACTGATTCGATCGGTCATGGCATGTCCTTGGTCCCCGGCGCCTTAATCCCGCGTTACCGTCATTAACAAGGGCTTTTTGCGCGGATTCACGAAGCATAAGTAAAAACGGCTTGGGCTTCTTCGCTTTCTTTGTATCCGATGCGAATCGCTCTGGCTCTGATGAGCGTTGTTCCCGATTTTAGGCGCAACGGTTCCGTATACAGTCGCCATTGGTCCGCAGGATCGCTATCGAAGGCATAGGCGATCGAGGCGCCTTGCGTGGCGCAATGAAGCTGCACAAGGGTTGGCGTTTCGTATGTGCCGCCTTCCGGCGCAGGGGCGGCGCCGGTTGCGTTGATGGCGATGAACAGAGGCGCGGCCGTTTCCGGCTGGACGCCGTCGGGATACCAGCTTCGAACCATTTCGCTTTCCGGAATGCGGCCCATGTCGCCGACGTCGCGCAGCCAGGCGTCCAGCGCGTCGCGCAGCCGGGCGAGCTGCGAACAATAGCGGGGATCGGTCGCCAGATTGCGAATTTCGTGCGGATCGGTTTCCGTGTCGTACAGTTCTTCAACGGGGCGACGCGTCTGGAACAGCAGGGATTGGGCTTCATTCAGCTCGCCGGCCAGATGGAGCCGACGCATCTCCTGCATGATCGGATGCCGTTCGAGATAGTTGTTCCATACCATGTAGGGCAGTTCGGGACGACAGTTCCGGATGTATTTGACGCGGCGGTCGCGGACGGCGCGTACCATGTCGTAGGCTTCGTCGTAGCGGTCGCGCGAAGCATACACGTACTCGCGCGGCGGTTTTGCTTGATCGCCGAGAAACGCCTGGCCTTGCATGTGATGTGGCACGGAAAGACCGGCCAGCGAGAGCATGGTCGGGCCGAGGTCTATCGTGCTGACCAGTCGGTCGCTCGTTTGGCCCGGCGCCATGTAGGGTCCGCGCGCGATGAGCGGGACATGAATGCCGGAATCGTAGGGCCAGCGTTTGCCGCGCGGCAACGGCCCGTGATCGCTCCAGTGAAAGACGTATGTATTGTCGGCCAGCCCGTCTTCCTCGAGCTGGTGCAGCAGGTGGCCGAGTTCTTTGTCGCTCTCTTCAATGTGCGTATACATGCGCGCCATGGCTTCCCGCACTTTCGGGGTGTCGGGGAAGGCGGGCGGCGGCGTGATATCGTCCGGGTTGAACGCAAGGTTCAGACATTTTTCCGGCCACATGCCGCTTTCATGGGTGCGCGTCGGATTGAATACCGCGAAGAAAGGCTGATCCGGATGCGGTCTGTTACGCCAGTGCGCATGCGGGCCAAGCTGATCCCAGGCGGTCAAGGGCGGATCGAACTGATAATCGGTTTTTTCGTTGTTCGTGCAGAAGTAGCCGTCGGCGCGCAGATATTCCGTGAAGCATTTCACGTAGTGCGGCAGCACGGCCGAATAGGGCGTGGGCAGTTCCGGCGTGGCGGGATGCGTGTGCGTTGTGCGCATGTGGTGCGTGCCGACGGAAATCGGATACATGCCGGTAATGATGGCGGATCGGGCGGGCGCGCACACGCCGGCCGTGGAGAAGCAATGCGTCCAGAGACAGCCTTCTTTTGCGAGACGGTCCAGATGCGGGGTTCGCGCCACGGGATCGCCGTAGCAGCCGTAGAAGGGATTCGTATCCTCGAAGGATATCCACAGGATGTTCGGTTTTCGCGTGTGCCTCATAGTCTTATTCCCACGGTTTCACTGTCGCAAAAACCCCGGATGTT
>SLMC01000315.1 GCA_007133745.1 Kiritimatiellia bacterium | reverse complement strand
TCGGGCGGGGCTCGGGGGCAGGGGAGTTGGATACGCGGTACCTGGGGCGCTGCCCCAGGCTTTGTTGCGTCAGGCTTTCAGCCTGGAAAAACACAGCGATTGCGAACAAGCATTGGCGGGGCATGCGCGTGTCCTCGCGAAAAAAGCGCGATGGGCAACAAATGGAAGCGATAGGGCGTGTTCGACGGTAGGCACTTTGGGTTGCGCCAAAAAATAATCCGCTTTGAGCGGTTCACATTCCGGCGCTGCCCGTGGTATCTGGCTTTCGAGCCTATACTCGGGCCCAAGAGGGCCGGAAATGGATTCTTGACGCAATCGGCGGCGGCGCGTAGTGTCACTCGTTTTAGCTGTAACGCGACAGCGGTGAAACGAAGGAAACGGATGGACCATGAAAAAAGTGCTGATACCGACAAAGCTGGATGAGATTGCGGCCGAGATTCTGAGAGCGAACGGGCGTTACGACGTGGTTCAGGACGACGAGACCGAGCTGACGGCGCTGGCGCAGAGCCATGCCGACGCGTATGCGCTGATTGTGCGCAGCGAACCGGTGACGCCGGCGGTGATCGACTTGTTCCCGAAACTGAAGATCATTGTCCGGGCCGGCGCGGGCGTCAACACGATCGATATCCGCTACGCTCGCAAGAAAAACATCGATGTGATGAATACGCCCGGCGCGAATTCGAATGCCGTGGCGGAGGAAGTGGTGGCTCTGATGCTGGCGGACGCGCGCCATGTGATTGCCGCCGACCAGTCCACGCGAGCCGGAAAGTGGGACAAGAAAAGGTTCATGGGTCGCGAAATCGCCGGCAAGACCGTGGGCATTGTCGGGCTGGGCAACATCGGACAGCTTGTGGCCAGGCGGCTTCATGGATTCGAGGTGCAGACGCTGGGATACGATCCGTTCCTGACCAAGGAGCGCGCGCAGGCGCTGAAAGTGCGGCTGACGGATATGGACACGCTCTTTCGCGAATCCGACTACGTGACGCTGCACGTGCCTGAAACACAGGAGACGCGCGGCATGATTGGCGCCGAGCTGCTGGAAAAAATGAAGCGCGGCGCTACGCTGATCAATTGCGCGCGGGCCGGCATCGTGGACGAAGCCGCCGTGCGGAAATTCAAAAAAGAAAAGGCCCTGCGTTTCCTCAACGACGTGTACGATCGGGATGCGGAAGGCGAAAAAAGCGTCAGCGACATAGCCGACATCATGCTGCCGCATCTCGGGGCCAGCACGCGCGAAGCCAACATCAAGGCGGCCAAGTCCGCCGCCGAAGAGCTGATCGACTTGGATCAGAAGGGCATAACCAGTTTCGTCTTAAATCGCGACATTCCCGAAGGCCTGGACGAAGCCTACTGCAAGCTGGCCCATTCGCTGGGACGTCTGTGCCGCTGCCTGATCGGCAGGAACAATCCGCCCCGGGCCTTGGAAACGACGTTTTACGGAACACTCGAACCGTTCGCCGAATGGCTGCTGGTGCCGATCGTGGCGGGAATCAGCGAGGATTTCGATTCGTCCATGACGCATCGCGAGGCGAGGGCCCATCTCGACGAGATGGGCATTCAGTACATCAATCGGGTTGGCGCCGCCGAGAAGGGGTTCGAGAACTCCATTACGGTGGACTTGATCAGTGAAGTGGATTCGGAGAATTTGCGACGCATGAGCATACGCGGAACCGTCGCCGAGAGCATTATCATGGTCTCCCGCATCAACGAGTTCAACAAGCTCTATTTCGAACCGGTCGGGCCGACGGTCTTTTTTCTCTACAACGACCGACCGGGCGTCATCGGCGCCATCGGCCGGGAACTGGCGGGCGCGAACATCAACATCGAGGACATGCGCAACCCGCATGATCCGTCTACGAACCGTTCGCTGGCCATTGTGCGGGTTAATCAGGAGCCTTCGCCCGAACTGATGCGCAAGATCAGCCATGAGGTCGAGGCCGTAGCCGCGTTCAGCATTCGGCTGTGAGAGCGCCTTAATTCATCAGCCAGTCGCGCAGCGCGTGCGGCAGGCTTTTTCTTTCGGCAGTCTCGGCAGGCGTCGGCTCTAATGGGGCAGGGGCTTTGCCGGTCGCGACCAGTGCGGCGTAATCCGCCATGATTCTCAAGCATTCGTCAAGCACGATGTCGTCTTTTTCGCGGCCCTCTTCGTCGGATGGGCGAATCGTCTCGGAAATCAAGGCGCTTTGCGCGTCGGAAAATTCCCGTTCGGCCTGAAGCGATTTTTTGCGCTCCTCCATATGGAGCGACACCTCTGTTTCCCGGTTCATTCTTTCCATACGGTTCAGCAGTTTCATATAGGCCTGAAATCCGGCATTGGTGGACCGGCGCAGGGCGGACTTGGTTTCCAGAGCGACAATGGCGGGCGTCAGGTCGGCGACGGGCCGGTAATCGGCTTTGGGAACGGTGGACCAGTCGACAGGATGCGGAAGATAGTCCTCTCCCAGTTCCATGGTTTCGAAGGCGGACGGCAGCACGATATCGGGTACGATCCCTTTGATCTGGGTGGATTTGCCCGAGATCCGATAGTAGATCCACGAGGTGATCTTGAGTTTCCCGAGTTTGGGATCCAAGCCTAGGCGGGCAACCGTCTGAACGGTGCCCTTGCCGTGCGTTTTGGAGTCGCCCGCCACAATGGCGCGTCCGTAGTCCTGAAGGGCGCCGGCCACGATTTCGGAGGCCGAGGCGCTGACGCGCGTGACCATGACCATGAGCGGTCCGGAATACAAGGCGTACTCCGTATCCCGGCTCTCGATGATGTTGACCCCTTCCAGTCCGCCCACCTGCACCACAGGCCCTCTGCCCGTGAACAGGCCGGCGATTCGAATCGCCTCCGGCAATGCGCCTCCGCCATTGTTTCTGAGGTCGAGGATCAATCCGTCGACGTTTTGCGCGACGGCGTCCTCGATCAACGATCGCACATCCTCCGCCGAACTGCGAGGGTTGGGGTTTTTGAGGGAACGCGACGCCATGTCCGCGTAAAAGGCCGGAAGATGAATCACGCCGATCTTGCGGGACTGTCCGTCGAATCCCCGGGTGTCGGCAACCGTCAGCTTGGCCGCCTGTTCCTCGAGACGAACCTCGTCGCGCACCAGGTCCACTTTCTTGATGGTGGATCCCGTGGGGTCGTCAGCCGCAATGCAGACGAGGACCACGCGCGTGCCTTTCTTGCCGCGAATCAGCCGGATCGTCCGATTGAGGGGCCAGTGCAGCACATCGACGGGCGGCTTGTCGTCCTGACCGACGGCAATGATCTTGTCGCCCGGTTTCAGCCGAATGTCGCGGGTGTCGCGTTCGGCCGGGCCGCCCGGCAAGACGCGCACCACCTGCGCGGCGCCGTCTTCGGCCCGCAGCAGGGCGCCGATCCCCACAAGCGACAGCTTCATCTGAATCTCGAAATCCTCGACGCTCGACATCGACATATAGTCGGAATGCGGATCGTAGGCGCGCGCGAACGCCGACAGATATTTTTCGAGCACCCATTCGCTGTCGCTGTCCTGCAGCATGTCGAGATAGCGTTGGTAGGGCCGAATCACGAAATCCTGCGGCGACAGGCTGAAATCGTCGGCGTCCTCGTCATCCTCTTCGTCTTCCTTGTCGGGATCGTCGGGGCGGGGCATGGCGTCGGCACCGCTTTTTTCGGTGGCGCGCTGCTGCTCCGCCCATTCCTGGGCGAGGACGCGCCGCAAATATTCGTTTTTTATTTTCCGGCGCCACAGATCGTCCCACTCCGCGCGGTCCCGGGGCCAGGCCGCATCCTTGCGTCGCCATGTGAAGGATTCTTGCTTGTCGAAATCGAACCCTTTTCCGAGCCATTGCGCGGCGTAGTCGCGCCGGTCGCGAACACGGGCGAGAAAGGTTTCGAAGACGTCGTAGGCGAACTGGATGTCGCCGCGGCGAAGCGCGTCGCCCAGCCCTGTTTCATGGACTTTGAAGCGGTCGATGTCGGATTGAAGAAAATACAGGCGGCTGTTGTCGAGCGAGTCGATGTAATGGGTCCAAGCCCGTGAGGACATGGTTTCGTCCAACGGCTGGCGGGCCAGGTGTTCGCGGGGCAGGAAGCGGGCGACGCGCTGGGCGATGCGGGCGTAATGCGGTTCGGGCCGACGCGAAGCGATGCCGGCAACCGCGCACAAGACCGACAGGCAGGCTGCAAGGCCAAGCGCCAGCGACGGACGCGACCGGGACGATGCAAAACCTGTTCGACGGAGCCGATCCACTGTTGAATTATCCTGTTACCTTGTTTTTTCGGCAGGGTGGCGTGATTACGGCGCTAAAGCGCGTATTCGGGGCTGCCCGCAAAAAAAGAAAGGCTCTCCAGCGGGAGAACCTTTCCTTTTCGAGCGGAACAGATCCAGATCAACCGCAAAAAAGGGCCTGTTTACGCGGAAAGAACGGAGTCCTTGCAGACCTTGGCCACGCGGAACTTAACCACTGTTTTGGCGGGGATATGAATGCTTTCGCCCGTGGCCGGATTGCGGCCCATGCGCGGCTGGCGATGCACGAGCACGAGTTTGCCGATCCCCGGAATGACGAAGCCGTCCTTGGCTTCGGTATAGGCGAGCTTGGCCAGCTCTTCGAGCAGGCCGCTCACTTGCGCCTTGGTCAACCCCGTATTCTGGGCCAACGCCGTGATGGTTTGCGATTTGGACATGCTCATATCGTGCTCCCTCCTTCAATAGTATGATTAAAAAACGCTTCTTTCCCAACCACGCAGCATTATTCGACTTGTCGCCGTGAAAAACAAGTGTTTTTTTGTTTTTT
>SLMC01000437.1 GCA_007133745.1 Kiritimatiellia bacterium | reverse complement strand
TCACTTGCAAAGGCTTGGGCGTTATGCTTTCCTGTAAGTAGGAAAGTCACGCTAGGGCGCTGCCCTAGGCTTTGTTGCGTCAGGCTTTCAGCCTGGAAGAGGAAAACATTTCGCCGAGTGCGCGGAGATGGGCCGAATGCTTGAGCTATGATCAAAGCGCCGGAGAAATTTCCGACCTCTGGGTTGCGGGCGACAGCCCGCCTTGTTTCGCCTTACGATGCGTGGGGCATGATGTCTTTCAGGCTGTATTTCTTGACGAGCCGCTGAAGATAGGCGCGTTCGATTTCGGCTTTGCGGGCCGCCTGCGAGATGTTGCCGTCGCATTCGTCCAGCAGCTTTGTCACGTAGCGCCGTTCGAATTCCTGAATCAAGTTGTTCTTGGCTTCCTTGAACGGCTGATCCAGCGAGAAAGGCCCAAACCCTACGGCATGTTCCGGCGGGTTTTTTCCAAGATAGAGAAATGTGCCCAGATTGAGCGGACGACGCCCACTGTAGCAGGCGAACTCGATCAGGTTGCGAAGTTCCCGAACATTGCCCGGCCAATCGTGGTTGCGAAAAGCCGTCATGGTTTTTTCGAAATCAACCACGGTTCGCATGCCGTCGCCGGGCAGCAGCTCCTTAAGGAATTTTTTGCCGAGGATCGGAATGTCCTCGGGCCGCTTCCGCAGCGGCGGCAACTCGATGCGCACCACCGAAAGCCGGTAGAACAGGTCTTCCCGGAAGCGGCCGTCGTTCAGATCGTTGCGCAAGTTGCGGTTGGATGCGGAAATGAACCGGACATCCACCTGGCGCACCTGATTGCTGCCGACCCGGCGGATTTCCTTCTTTTCAAGCACGCGCAGCAGCTTCGGCTGAAGTTCGAGGCCCAAATCGCCTATTTCGTCCAGAAACACCGTGCCGCCGTCCGCATGCTCGAAAGCGCCGATTCGATCGGACACGGCTCCGGTAAAGGAACCTTTGGTGTGGCCAAACAGTTCGCTGGCAATCAGGTCCTGGGCCAGCGCCGCGCAGTCCACGACGATGAACGGCTTGTCCTTGCGCTTGCTGTGCCGGTGGATTTCCTCGGCCAGCACCTCCTTGCCTGTGCCGGTTTCGCCTTCGATCATGACGGTGGCATCGGTTGGCGCATAGGTTTCCGCAATATGGAAGACCCGTCGCATGGGGATGCTCGCGCCGATCAGTTGGCCGAATTTTTCCTCCTGGCTCAAGGCGTATTCGACCGTTTCGCGCAACGGGCAAAAGACGATCTTGGTTTTGCCCAACTGCACTTCGGTTCCGTGGGTCAAGTAGGCTTCCGTGATTCGGAGACCTTGAACAACCGTGCCGTTCGTGCTGCCCATGTCGCGAATGAGATAGCCTTCGGGCACGACGCGGATCTCGCAATGGGAGCGGGATATGGTGGAATCGTTCAGCGTCAGATCGTTGCCTTCGCCCGATCCGATGGTGAACACCTCCTTGGTGATCATGAACTCTTTGCCTTTGAGCGGTCCGCTGACGGCCAGCAGCTTCGACTTGTGCAGCCGTATGGACTGAGTTCTTCCGCTGTCGTCCACAATCAGCGTTTGAGAGGCCAGTGGCGGCATGGTCATGACGATATCCTTGCGAAATTGATTTGCAGCGCCTACCGAATCTATGCTATGCCCTTTATCCTAACGACTGTTATTCGAGGTGCAAGGAAAAAAGGAGAGACGCATGATATTCGAGCATGTAGGATTGAATGTTCCCGATGCGAAGGCCATGGCGGACTGGTACATTCGCCAGTGCGGCATGCGTGCCGTGCGACGCATGGATCAGCCGCCCCATACCGCGTTTTTGGCCGATGCGAGCGGGCGTGTCGTGCTGGAAATCTATACGAATCCCAAAGCGGTCATCCCCGATTACCGCCAGGAACAGCCGTTGCGCTACCATTTCGCGATGGCGACCGACGATCCCGGCGCCGACAAGGACCGCATGATCGCGGAAGGCGCGACCCTTGAGAGCGATGACCGGCTTGAAGACGGATCCCGGCTGATCATGTTGCGGGATCCTTGGGGCATCCCTTTGCAGCTTTGCAAGCGAGCCGTGCCCATGAGCTAGGAGCTAGGGGCTAGGAGCTAGGGGCTAGGGGCTAGGGGCTAGGAGCTAGGGGCCAGGAATTAGTGGCTAACGCCTAATCCCTAATCCCTAACGCCTAACACCAGGGGCTACTGATCACTTGGGTTGCGGCCGAAAGCCGCTTTGGGAGGGGACCATGATTAGGCCGGATCTTGTGTTCAAGCGAAATAGAGAACGGCTGGACGACGGCTTGCGACGGCGGCGCGTACGCGGCGGGTGTCTTGGCACACTGGCGTTTTTGGCGGCGCTTGCGGTCGTTGGCGGCTGGGTCTTCCGCGAGCGGACAGGGGACTGGGTCCGCCACGCGGCGCCATGGCTGCAAAGTCAAGGTCGCGCCGTCGCCGGGAAAGTCTCGCTGCTTCCATTTTTCGCGGCGTTGCACGAGTCGGACCTCTCGCAAGAGGAGAAGACGGAATGGACGCGTGTGGTCGAGACCGCCTGGACCGTGGCCGAAGAGACGTCCGGGGCCGTCGTGCGACGGCGCGACATTATCGAGCCGGCTCGCAAGGTTCTGGAATCGGATGCGGGCCTCTATTACGGCATACGGCTGTTGCGGAATCGCGGACTCGATCATACGGACATGAATGCCGTGCAAAAAAGCGCGGGGATGCGGCTCATGAACGAGGCGCTCGATGCCCTGGAGAACGGGCGCGTTACGGATTCGGCTAGAATCGCGTTGAATGCGCACCTGCCATTGCTGCTCATCGATCTTCGCGAAGGCAGGCTCGGCGAACGCGACTTGCGCGCGGCGCAGGCTCGGTTAAGGGATTTTCTGAGCGTCCTGAACACGGCCAGCCGGGCAGGCGCGTTCGACGGCGAATCGCGTCCGACGGATTTGGCCGGTGACATGCGGACGGCCTTGCGGATTATGGGGCGCGAAATTGAAAACGCGAAAAAGGGAGAGCGGCAATGAGAAAAAGCGACTGGTCCGAATTCAGAAAGCATGGCGCGCGCCCCGAGCGCATTGTATGGGCCGTTGCCGAACACGAAGGCCAACGCAGCATTTGTCCGCTGGGCTGGAAGATGAACACCTCGGGCTCCCCGCTTATGATGGCGATCAGCGTGGCCCCGCAACGGTTTACTCACGGCTTGATCGAACAGTCCGGCGAGGTCGTGCTGGCCTGGCCCGGCGAGAATTTGGCCGAGGCGACCCTGTTGTGCGGTACGCATAGCGGACGCGATATGGACAAGTTCAAGGAGGCGGGCCTGACGCCGGCGAGCGGCGAACATGTGAGCGCGCCGCTTGTCGAGGAATGCGTCGCCAATCTCGAATGCCGGGTCGTCGGGCGTCTGACGACCGGCGACCATTCGGTCTTCGCCTGCGAAATTCTCGCCGTCTGGCTGCACGATCAACCGACCCGCCTTTGCCTCTCCATCGACCGGTCATCGGGCTACGATACGCTTCTGGACAGGGACGGACGCCTGTTCGGCGCCGTCAAGCGGTGAGCGCCGAATGGCGCTTTTTTTAGGGCTACCGCCGCCGGAACTGGAGCGGGGACAGGCCGCTGTGGCGGCGGATGACGCGCGAGAAGTAGTTGGGGTCGGCATAGCCGCAATGGGCGGCGATTTCGGCTACGGAAAGCGTCGATTCCTTGAGCAGGGCGAGTGCGTTCTGGGCGCGCAGCCCTGCGATATACGATGCCGGGCTTAGGCCTTGGGCCGCTTTGAATTCGCGGGCGAGAGTCGAGCGGTGCATGCCCAGCGTGGCGGCCAGCGCTTCCACGCCGAAACCCGGCTCGGACCAGCGCCGATGCACGGTCGCCAAGGCCCGGTCGAGCCAGGGCCGACCCGATCGGACGGGGCGGTTCGCCATGATTTCGCTGAGCAGCGCATAGGCCAACGCGCCTGCCTTGCGTTCGCCCGCAAAGGTCAGATCCTTCAAGGCCGCCGTCAACGCCTCGAACAGCGCTGCCGGGGCCGGACCTGCGGAAACGATGTCCGGGGTTAAGCCGGTCGCCGCCAGAATCTCCATCGCCAAGGGCCCGTCCATCGTCCACCATCGGTATTCCCATGGGCTGTCCTGCGTGCGCAGACGATGCTCCATGCCCGGAATGCATACGGCAACATCGCCGGCGCGCAGGATGCGGTCTTCACGATCGATCCGCACGGTTCCGCTACCCGCGATGCCCCAGAATATCTGGATGAAATGCTTGGGTTGACTGTCTTCCCTATGCGTTGCGGACAAGCGGTAATGCCCCGCGCTGCGCGCACCGAGCGGAATCCCCGGCGCCGGCGCCGCGCGTGGCCGAAACGTCAATTCCCTGAAAAAACCGTTGCGCTCGGATGTCATCACAAAAGTCCAGAAATTGCTACGTATTGCATATTGCATTCAATACTGTATTGCATGTTATGTTAATTGTATCAAGAGCAAAAAGTAAGGAAACGTTACGGGAGGGCTAAATAATGAGCGAATCGGTGCAGCATCCTAAAGTCGTGGTCATCGGGGCGGGAAGCCTGTTTTTCGGGAGGCAGTCGATATGGCAGATGGTTCATTCTCCGATGCTTAACGGGGGAACGCTGGGTCTGGTGGATACGGACGAGGCGCGACTGGAAAAGATGGCGACGCTGGCTCGTATGGTGGCGGCGGAGCAGGGGGTCGCCTTGAAGATCGAAGCGAGCGCCGATCGGACCCAGGTGTTGTCGGGGGCCGATTATGTGGTGTTGAGTTTCGCG
>SLMC01000004.1 GCA_007133745.1 Kiritimatiellia bacterium | reverse complement strand
CGCTGGCGCACGGTCATGACCGTCATTTTGCCTGCCGCGTTGCCGGGCATTCTGACCGGAATCGTGATCAGCATGGGTCGGGCCGCCGGCGAGACGGCGCCCATCATTTTCACGGCCGCTGTCAGCGTCGGACTGGGCTTGCGTCCGTGGGAAGTGTTCACGAACCCGACTCCGGCCCTCTCCTGGAACATCTACAATCTGGCTACGGAACACGAGGCTGTAGACGAAATTCGGCATGTGCAATACGGTATGGTGACCGTGCTGGTGGGCATCGTGCTTCTGCTCAACCTCGGCGCGATCGGCCTGCGCGCCAAAGTCTCTAAAAAACTGAAAGGATGACATCATGACCGAATCTCATGTTCAGGAAGAGCCGGCCCGCGCGATACCGCGGCCAGACCTGAAGGCGGAAGACCTGCACGTGACCGCTCGCGACTTTTCCGTGTATTACGGCGCATTCGAGGCGGTCGTCAAGATTTCCTGCGCCTTTCCCGCCCGCGAGGTTGCCGCGCTGATCGGACCGAGCGGATGCGGCAAAAGCACGTTCCTGCGTGCCATCAACCGCATGAACGATCTGATTGCGTCCTGTCGGACAACCGGGTCGCTCGTGTTCGACGCACAGGAAATCTACGGCCCGAAAGTGGATGTCACCGTCTTGCGCAGACGCATCGGCATGGTCTTCCAGAAACCCAATCCGTTTCCGAAATCCATCTACGACAACATCGCCTACGGTCCGCGACTGTCCGGCACGAAGAACAGAGCGGCGTTAGACGAGATAGTCGAAACCAGCCTGATCAAAGCCGCGCTCTGGGACGAAGTCAAGGATCGGCTCGAGCGCAACGCGCTCGGCCTGTCCGGCGGCCAGCAGCAACGGCTGTGCATTGCGCGCGCCCTGGCGGTCGATCCGGAGATTCTGCTCATGGACGAGCCCACCTCGGCGCTCGACCCCAAGGCCACGGCCCGCATCGAGGATTTGATCGGCGAGCTGCGCGGCAACTATACGATCATTATCGTCACCCATAACATGCAGCAGGCCGCGCGAGTTTCGGACTACACGGCTTTCCTTTACGAAGGAGTGCTGATCGAGTACGGTCTGACCAAAACCCTCTTTTCCAATCCCGAGAAGAAGCACACGGAGGACTACATTACCGGTCGGTTCGGATAAGACGCAATCCGCAACACGGCGAAGAAGCTTGCGTTCGACGAACTCTAACGATAGGATGCCGACATGATTAGACACTTGCAAAGGGAAATCGAAGCCATCAAGCGCAAGCTACTGGGGCTGTGCGCCATTGTGGAGAAGAACGTGGTTATGGCGACCAAAGCCATCGCCGAACAGGACGAGGCGCTGGCGCAAACCGTCATTGCCGAGGACGAGCGTATCGATCGCATGGAGGTTGAACTCGAAGAAGACTGCCTCAAGATATTGGCGCTGTATCAGCCTGTCGCCGTGGATTTGCGCGCCATTGTGGCCGTGCTCAAGATCAACAACGACCTGGAACGGATTGGCGACCTGACCGTCAACGTGGCCGAGCGCGCCCATTATCTGGCGGCTCGTCCCGCTTTGCCGAAGCCGTTCGATTTCGATCTCATGGCCGATAAGGTCCGCGCCATGCTAACCAAGGCCGTGGACGCCTTTGTTGAAGGCCAGAGCCATGCGGCTCATGAAGTCTGCAAGGCGGACGACGAGGTGGACGCCATCAACCGCGCCATGTACAAGAGCGTGGAGGCCATGCTGGGCGAGCCGGACGCCGATGTCAACACGCTGATTCATCTGCTTTCCGTCTCGCGCGATCTCGAACGCATCGCCGATCATGCGACGAACATTGCCGAAGATGTCATTTACATGATTTCGGGCGAAATTGTCCGCCATCATGTCGAAGATTACACAAAGAACTCACCGTCATCTCATGAAACTATGGAATGATGGAAGGTTGGAATAATGACAGACGGCCACATTGATTGGCCCTGTCATCCGTCATTCCAATGTTCCAGTATTTCCAACAACCCGCATCCCTACGGGATGGCGCTGCAAAGGACCCATTATGGCGCGCGAAAAGATACTGGTGGTCGAGGACGACGAAGACATCATGGAGCTGATCGCGTACAACCTTGAAAAAGAACGCTACGCGGTCCTCAAAAGCGATACGGGCGAAAAGGCGCTGGCGCGGATTGGCAAGAACCGGCCTGATCTCGTGCTGCTCGACCTCATGCTGCCGGGCATGGACGGGCTTGAGATATGCAAGCGCCTGAAGGGCGACGCCGCGACGCGTGACATTCCCGTGCTGATGGTCACGGCCAAAGGCGAAGAAAGCGACGTGGTCGCCGGTTTGGAGCTGGGCGCCGACGATTACATGACCAAGCCCTTCCGTCCGCGCGAGCTGATAGCCCGCGTCCGCGCCATTTTGCGCCGCGCCGCCGCGCCCGCCATCGATCCGAACGCCATGGATGAGCTATCCATCCACGGCATCGCCATCCATCCCGGCCGCCGCGAAGTCAAGGTCGGCAAAAAAACCGTCGATTTGACCTATACGGAGTTTCAGGTGCTCTACACGCTGGCGCAGAGGCCCGGCTGGGTCTTTACCCGCTACCAGCTTGTGGACGCGGTACGGGGCGAGAACTACCCGGTCACGGACCGGTCGGTCGACGTCCAAATCGTCGGACTGCGCAAGAAGCTGGGCAAATCGGGACACGTTATCGAAACCGTGCGCGGCATGGGCTACCGCATGAAGGATAGGAGCGCATCGTCATGAAACGGCACAAGCTGTTCATCCATATCTACATCCCCCACATGATCGTGCTGCTGCTGACCCTGTTCGCGGCCGGAAGCTGGGCGTTGCGCGGCGCGCGGCAGGAGCATTATACGCAGACGCGCCATAGTCTCCGGGCGACCGCGCACATGCTGACGGAAACCCTCGCCCGACTGCCCGATCCCCTGGCGGACCCCCATACCCTGGACGCCCTCTGCAAAGCCAAGGGAAAAGCAACCGGATACCGCTTCACGGTCGTGCTGAACAGCGGAAGGGTCGTCGGGGACAGTCATGAGGACCCGCGGACCATGGACGATCATTCCGGCCGTCCCGAAATTCGGCTGTTGATTGGCGAACCGGCCGATGCCGTCGGCTGGTCGGAACGGCGCAGCGACACTGTGCGCATGAACATGATGTACGTGGCCGTGCCCTGGCAAGGTGAAACCGAACGCATGGGCTTCGTCCGCGCGGCGCGCGCCATGGGGGATGTCGATCTGGCCGTCGCGCGTCAGCGCGTTCGCATCGTGGGGGTCGGGCTATGGCTGGCCGCGCTCGGCGCCCTCGTCAGCGCCTTGATCGCCGGACGCCTGAGCGAACCGCTCGACCGCATGCGGCAACAGGTTCAGGCCTATGCTGTTGGACGGTCGGGCCTTCATCTGCCCTCGTCGCCCATCCTCGAGATTCATACATTGACCGAAGCCATGAACAGCATGGCCGGCCATTTGAACGAGCGCATCCAAACCATCGTTCGACAGCGCGACGAACAAAACGCGTTGTTTTCCTGCATGACCGAAGCGGTGATCGCCGTGGACGATCAAGGCCTTATTCTGTCCATGAATCCGGCCGCCATGCATCTGTTCCGTCCGGACCACGACGCTGTCGCCGGACGGCCGCTTCAAGAGGTTGTGCGCAACGCCGATGTGCAGCGGCTCTGGCGCAAGACGCTCGACAGTCCCGACCCGGTCGAAGAGGACTTCGTCATCCCCGACAGCGACCGCTTCCTGCAGGCGCATGGCACGGCGCTGACCGACGGGCATGGCCATCGGATCGGCGCCGTGCTGGTCATGAACGACATCACTCGCATGCGGCGACTCGAAACTATGCGGCGCGACTTTGTCGCCAATGTTTCGCATGAACTTAAGACGCCGGTGACATCGATCAAGGGGTTCGCCGAAACCTTGCTGGACGGCGCAGCCGAACAGCCGGAAGAACGCCTGCGTTTTCTCAAGATTATCGACAAGCAGGCTGATCGCCTGAAGGCGATACTGGAGGATCTTCTCGCGCTCTCCAGCTTGGAGCATGATGCCGAAAACGGATCTCTCCCGTTTCAAAAAACCCGACTTGCGCCGCTGCTGGAACAGGTCGCCAAAGCATGTCAGGAAGCCGCCGCAAAAAAAGACATGACGATAGCCCTTTCCTGTCATGCCGATCTGAAAGCTGTCGTCAATGCGCCGTTGCTTGAGCAAGCCGTTGTCAATCTGGTAGGCAACGCCATCAAGTACGGTCTTGAGCGAACCGAAATCTCTGTTTCGGCCGAGCGAACCG
Source organism: Kiritimatiellia bacterium (assembly GCA_007133745.1). Classification (GTDB taxonomy): domain Bacteria; phylum Verrucomicrobiota; class Kiritimatiellia; order UBA8416; family SLMC01; genus SLMC01. The sequence goes on along the minus strand of SLMC01000004.1, from coordinate 480 downwards.
ATGCCGCGACCGTCATCCGTGTCGCCGATCAGGGGCCGGGCATTGCGCGGCAGCATCTGTCGCGCATCTTCGAGCGGTTTTACCGGGTGGACAAGGGACGCAGCCGAAGCATGGGCGGCACGGGTCTGGGCCTGGCCATCGTCAAGCGCGTCGCCATTGCGCATGGCGGCCGCGTGGACGTGGAAAGCCAAGTCGGTCAAGGCAGCGTTTTCACAATCGCCATGCCCGACCGCCCCGCATAGAGTCCGATCCACTGTCATCCCATGGAATAATGGAATGGGGGAATGGGGGAATGTTGGAACAATGATAGCAAGCCGAAACGGCGATTTCCTCCGTCGGAAATTCTGCAACGCACTGCGCGACCGGCAAACGGAAGAAAAAGAACCGACCACTGGTTATCAATGATTTACAACATTCCACTTTTCCAATATTCCATCATTCCCGGCGTTATGGGATGATACTGAGTCCGATCCGCATGTT
>SLMC01000323.1 GCA_007133745.1 Kiritimatiellia bacterium | reverse complement strand
TGGCCAAACTCCATAACCCCTTCGGGATTGACTTGCCTCCGTAAGAGCCCCGTCAAGCCGTCGGCCTCGGCGGATTCCTTGTTCTTCGGGGTTGACTTCCCCCCGCTAGCCCCTAAGGCGGGCTGTCGCCCGCAACCCAGAGGTCAGAAGTCAGAGGTCGGAGGTCAGAAATTTCTCCGGAGCTTTGATCATAGCTCCAAGCATTCGGCCCGGATCGTGCAAAACTGACCTCTGACCTCCGTCCTCTGACCTCTTGGCCCGGTTCATCCAAAAATGTCGCGCAATATTTTCTTGCTTTTTATCGCAGGGGCGGCCGATTAAGGCACTAACCCTCGGCGGGTTTCTTCTTCGGCTTGCCGGGCGCGCGCGCCTTGATGTCGTAGGTTTGAGCCAGCGTCTCGAAGCCGGGAATTTGAGCCTTGTAACGCGCCATCATGCGCTTGAGCGCCGCGCGCTGGCGTTCGGACAAGGCGCGCCGCGACACGAACTGGCCGGCGAGCGACTCGTAGAACTTGCGGTCGTCGAACTCGCGCTTGCCGCGCTTGACCGCCGGGCTCCATTCGGTCACGTTCTTCATGGCATCCAGCAAAGGCCCGCTCTCCTTGTCCTCGACAAAAACCGCCTCGCCGAGTTCGAGATCCTTTTTCTTGTCCTCGAACCCCGAAATCCTGTCGGCATGAGCCATGACAATCGAATCCAGCGCGCCGAGCTGGGCTGGCGAAAGGCGACGGCCGCGCTTGACCTGATCGTGCAGAGACGTGACGAATTTCCCGGCGGACTCGCCTAAATCGAGATCGGCCAGCAATTCCAGCTTGGCGGCGCTGGCCGCGCGGGGCGGCTGCATCGAGGGATCGTCCAGCAGATCGGCATGGTCCGTCTCGCGAAGGGTCGCTTCGATGGCGGGCGACTGGGATCGGTAGCGAACCGCCAAACGCAGAAGCGCATCCAACTGTCTTTGCGAGATTTCCTTCTCTCCGTCGGCAAGCTGCTTGGCCACCGATTCGGTAAACCGCTGGTCGCCATACGTGCGCTTGCCCCGCTTCTGTTCGGGATACCACTCCTTGACCTGGCTCAACGCGTCCAGGATGCGGCGGACCGTTGCCGTATCGGCGGCAGGCGGCTTGGCGGCTTCGATCCAGACCTTGAATTTGGCGTAAAATTCTTCGAGCATCGCCACCCGTCCGAGTTCGCCGCGCTCGATGCGATCGAGCGATTCTTCCATGGCGGCGGTGAATTTGACGTCGAACAGCGCGTCGAGCACGCCGACCAGCAGAGTATTGACCTGGCGGCCCAGCGGCGTCGGCTGCAACACCCGGTTTTCACGAGCCACATATTCGCGATGATGCAAGGTGGCGACAATTTGGGCGTAGGTGCTGGGACGCCCCACCCCGTTGCCTTCCAGCGCGCGAACGAGCGCGGCTTCGCTGTAGCGACGCGGCGGCTGCGTTTCCTTACGCTCTTTCAGCCATTCCAAACAGTCCATCGGCTCCTGTTCCGAAAGCGGCGGCAACGGCGCTTCGGCGTCGCGCTCCTTGCGTTCCTCGGCGCCGGTCACCCGCATATAGCCGGGAAACTTGATATCCGAAGACGACGCCTGGAACCGATAGGCGTTGGACGCCCCCGCAACAACCGGTACGGCCTCGATGCCGACCGTCCGCTGCCGAATGACAGCCGAACTCATCTGGCTGGCGACGAACCGGCGCCAAATCAAGTCGTACAGCTTGAGCTCGGGCGCATCCAGTCGACCTTTCAGGCTGTCGGGCGTGCGCGCGACATCGGTGGGGCGAATAGCCTCGTGCGCGCCCTGCGCGGAGGACTTGTTCTTGTAGAAGCGCGGCTTTTCGGGACAGTAATCGGCGCCGTAGTTTTCCGTAATGAGCGTCCGGCAAGCGTCCAGCGCCTGCTGGGATACGGCAAACGAATCCGTACGCATATAGGTAATCAAGCCGGCGGCGCCCGCCCCGAAATCGATGCCCTCGTACAGTTTCTGCGCGAGGCTCATCGTGCGCTGCGGAGAATAGCCGCACAGCGTCGAAGCCGCCTGCTGCATGGAACTGGTGATGAACGGGGGATACGGCGCCTTGCGAACATCGGTGTTCGCGATATCGGCCACGCGCAACGACGCGCCGGACAGATCCGCAAGCATCGCAGCCGCTTCCTCGCCTGTGCGCACATGCGGCTTTTTGCCGTTTACGCGCACCAGCCTTGCCTCGAACGGATCGAGCGGCGCCTGCGTCTTGCGCATTTTGGCCCCGATCAGCCAATATTCCTCGGCGACGAAATCCTCAATCTGCTGTTCGCGCTCGCACAGAATGCGCAAGGCGACCGACTGCACGCGGCCCGCGCTGAGTCCGCGCCTGATCTGCCGCCACAGCAGCGGGCTGACCATGTAGCCGACCAAACGGTCGAGGATACGGCGCGCCTGCTGGGCATCCACGCGCGGCATGTCCAGAGCCGTCGGCCGATCAAACGCCGCCCGCACGGCGGTCGGCGTAATTTCGTTGTACTGCACACGCCAGAACGGCTTGTCGTCCTTGCCGGAAGAGAGCAGCTCCTTCAAATGCCAGGCTATGGCTTCTCCTTCCCGATCGGGGTCGGGCGCCAAATAGACGGCCGAACACGCGCGCGCGGCCTTTTTCAATTCGTCCACGACCTTCTTCTTGCCTTTCATGATCGTGTACTCGGGCTCGAACCCGTGTTCGACATCCACGCCGATATTCTTGACCGGCAAATCGCGGACATGGCCCACCGAAGATTTGACCAGCCAGTCGCTTCCCAGCATTTTGTTGATCGTCTTCGCCTTGGCCGGCGATTCCACTATAACCAGTTTCTTGTCCATAACGTTCCTTCTTCAGTAGTCAAGTTATTAGGTGTTAGCGCCTTAACCTGACGCCTCTGCGATAAAAAGCAAGAAATAGGATGCGTGATTGTTTGTGAGTGTGTGGGGGAAAACTCACATACTCCCAAACCCACATACTCACACACTTGGGTTGCGACCGCAGGCCGCCTTAGGCCCCTAGCCCCTAGCTCGACCCCATTCGAAAAGGTGTTCCCAAACAGACCGTTGCCATGCCGCAGGTTTTCTCATGCGTACTCGTACACGTACTCGTACATCCCTATCTCTTATCCCCTCTTTCTCGCCCGGATTGCGGAGATTCGCGTGTACGAGTAGGTGTAAGAGTAAGTGTTCCTTCGGCTTTGCCCGGCTTCTTGCCCTCCAACCCTTTTCGGACAGGCTCTAGCTCCTAGCCCCTAACTCCTAACCCCTAGCCCCTAACTCCTAGCTCCTAGCTCCTAGCTCCTCAAAACAGCTTCACTGCCATTCGCCGACGCGTTCCACGCGGCGACCGGGCAGCATCTTCACCATGCGCTTCATTTCCAGTCCGATCAACAACGCGCTCAGCGTGCCGACATCCGTTTTCATCGCGCGAATCAGCGCATCCGTGTCATCGGCGCCCGCATCGAGCGCAGCGAGCAACAGTGTTTCCTGGTCCGACAGATCGGGTTGGACCGGTCGGGTTGCCTGGCGGGCCATAACCGAGGGCGGGAACAGGAACTCGAATTCCGCCAGCACATCGTCCACGCTTTCCACCAGCTTGGCGCCCTGCTTAATCAAATCATGCGTGCCGCGCGAGGCGGGCGAATCGATGCGGCCCGGCACGGCCATGACCAGCCGACCTTGTTCAAGCGCCTGGCGCGCGGTAATCAACGCTCCGCTTTTGAGTCCGGCCTCGATCACGATCGTGCCCATGGTCATGCCGCTGACGATCCGGTTGCGCATCGGGAACGTGGTGCGATCCGGCCTGCGTCCGAACGGAAACTCCGAAAAGACAGCGCCCTGCCCCTCGATACGCCGGGCCAGCTCGCGGTTGGATGTCGGATACAGACAATCCAGCGCGCCGCCGAGCACGGCCCAGGTACGCCCCTTGGCCTCCAAGGCGCCCTCGTGAGCGCACGTGTCGACGCCATCCGCCAAGCCGCTGACCACGGTATAACCGGCTTTCGACAACTGACACGCGAAGCGCCGGGCGCACTCGCGCCCGTAATGCGTGGGATGCCGCGTCCCGACAATGGCCAAGGCCTGTCGATCGCGGCTTTGGATCGAGCCCCGCACATACAGAGCCAACGGCGGATCGTAAATCTGCTTGAGCGCCTCCGGATAGTCGGGATCGACGGGTGTCGTCAGGCGCACGCCCTCCTGCTCGGCCCGCTCCATTTCGCCGCGCCAGTCCAGCCGGGCCCGCGCCTCGACAATCGTTTCGGCCGTCTCCCGGCCTATCCCGTCCGCCCGCATCAGGGCGGCGCGATCCGCTTCGAACACGGCCTCGACCGAACCGAGCGCCTGTTGCAGGGCCTGAACGCCGACCGGCCCGATTTTCTCCATCATGTTGAGCGCAATATACGCTTCCCGTGTTGTCACGTCCGCTCCCCAAGGCGGGCCGAGCCCGCATTCAAAATATCAAATTTCAAAAAAAGAAAACTAGGCTCTCTTATCGTTTAACCGCTCTCTGCTACTCGAAACCCAGCACCCTATACATATCCTTACGAATGTTTCAACACGAAAACCACGTGGACTTACCCTGATCTTTTGAGATTGGGCCTTTTCAATATCCAGCGCCCAACGTCTGGGGTCACTCGTTTTTGGAAACCGCGTCCGCGCGGTTTCCAAAAATCGAGCGCTTCATTGTTCGAAATGTTTTCCTCTTCCAGGCTGTAAGCCTGACGCAGCAAAGCCTGGGGTGGAACCCCAGGACTTCGCGCATCCCAAACCCAACTCCCCGTGCC
>SLMC01000416.1 GCA_007133745.1 Kiritimatiellia bacterium | reverse complement strand
TGGGGCGCTGCCCCAGGCTCTGTTGCGTCAGGCTTTCAGCCTGGAAGAAAGATGATTTTCGAACAGTATCATCTAATATTCCATGGGATGACAGCGGTTCCCAATAACACGAGACTCCAGGCGATGCGTCAAAACTGAGTTCTTGCCTTCTCGCCTGAAAAAACGTACATAGTTCCTCATGAAAACAGCCCTTGTTCCGATTCTCGCAGGCCTGATCTTAACGGCCGCCACCGCGACATTCGCATCGTCATGGGATTTCGACCGGGAATCCTACGAAGAGGACGCCGGCTCCAACTTCCTGTGTTTTTTCAGCCCGGAACATACGATTTACGGGATCGGCTACGGATCGGGAACCTGGCTGCGCAACGTGCCGATTTTTGGAGATTACTCCGCGCGGCTCTACTACAACGGCATTGAAAAAGCCGTCTATTCCGGCGTAGGCATGACCTTGCGCGTCATGCCTCGCTGGACTTGGGCTCCCTTTGTCGGCGCAGGCGGCCATTACAACTACTCCATTACGCAGGAAAGCCTCGACCCAGACGAACGGCTTCCGTCCAGAGGCGACTCCTACTGGAGCGGCCATGCGGAAGGCGGTTTCAGGCTATGGCTGCGCCAGCGCAGTCAGTTTTTCGACGTGGCCTATCGGCAAACCTGGAGTTCGCTCAAGGGCGAGCGCGACTACGCGCTGGTCGTCCTCGGCTTCGGCGTCGGCGCCGCGCCGCAACCCGCCTGGCGCTAGCCCGCGGCCAAACCGACAAGGCGGGCTGCGGCCGCAACCTGTGTGTGAGCATGTGGGTTTGGGAATGCCCGCAATCCGACGGAGCGGCTCGGCTCTTGACAGGGCATAGCTTTAGCGACGCCTGTTCCCGAGCCGGAATGACCGGACGCGGCAGCGCGTCCGCTCCGCGGCCCCATGGAGCGGCTCGGCTTCCCGGCGACTCAAGAAGGCTGCCTTTCCGCTTGCCATTCACAGTCGAATAGGACAGACTCCCCCCCTTATGAATGCCCCATTGCCCATTAGCGAAGCGAGCGCCCGGATTCCGGTTCCGGTTGGCCCTTTCGAAAAACTCAGTCGCGAGGCCATCAACCAGTTGCCGATCCAAGCCTATCGCGGCCCGTTGCATGTTGTCCGAACGCCGGATCAGATGAAGCGCGCGCTTAAGGAGCTTTGCCGGGACACGGTGCTCGGATTCGATACCGAAACACGGCCGGCCTTTAAGAAAGGCGTCTCCTATCCGCCAGCCCTGCTGCAATTGGGCGGCCAAAAATCGGTGTTCATCTTTCTTTTGCGCGACATCGGGTTTCCGGAGGAACTGGCCGCCCTCATGGCCAGCCCCGACACGATTAAGACCGGCGTGGCCGTCTCCGGCGATATCCGCGCGCTGAAAGCGCTTGCCGATTTTTCTCCGGCCGGCTTCGTCGACCTGGGCACGGTGGCCAAGCGCAACGGCATTCCCCATCACGGTCTGCGCGGATTGGCGGCCCTGCTGCTGGGCTTTCGCATTTCCAAAAGCGAACGGTTCACCAACTGGGAAAAACCCAAAATTCCCGCCCGCCCCCTGACGTACGCGGCAACCGACGCCTGGATCGGTCGCGAACTGTATCGAACCATGCGCGAACTGGGCTGCCGAGGCATGTCGCCGAACAACGGAGAACTGCCCTATCGCCCTCGCAAGGAACGCGCGCAACCCGACGGCGGCGAAAGACGTAGGGTGGACTTTCAGTCCGCCCATCAAGAGACCGACTGAAAGTCGGTCCTACGGTGCAAATGAAAAATACTCAAGGAAAGGTCAGTATCATGAGCGACACCGATATGCACTGGATTCCGTTCGACACCATGACCCGTTTCATGCGCGACGTGTTCACGGGCATCGGCGTGCCCGAGGAGGACGCCGCCATTTGCGCCGACGTTCTGATCGAATCCGACAAGCGCGGCATCGATTCCCATGGAACCGGCCGCCTCAAGACCATTTACTACGACCGTATCGTGCACCATAAGGTGCAGCAGCCCGTCACCCGCCTGGAGATCGTTCGCGACCGCCATGCCGCCGCCGTTGTGGACGGCGGACACGGCATGGGCATGGTGATCGCCAAGCGCGCCATGGATATGGCCATCGCCAAGGCCAAAGCGCATGGGCTCGGCATGGTCGCCGTTCGCAATTCAACCCATTACGGCATCGCAGCCTACTACCCGATGATGGCGGCCAAGGCGGGAATGATCGGCATCACGGGCACCAATGCGCGCCCGTCGATCGCGCCCACCTTCGGTGTGGAAAACATGCTGGGCACCAATCCGCTCGTTTTCGCCATGCCCACCGACGAACCGTTTCCGTTCACCAACGACTACGCGACCTCCATTTCGCAGCGCGGCAAAATCGAAGCGTACGCGCGCGCCAAAAAACCCTTGCCGGCCGGATGGGTCATCGACCGCAACGGCCAAACGCTGACCGACGCCGATCAGGTTCTGAAAGCGCTCGACGCTGGCGACGCGGCCTTGACCCCGCTAGGCGGCATCGGCGAGGAAACAGGCGGCTACAAGGGCTACGGCTACGCCACCGTCGTGGAAATTCTCTGCGCCGCCCTGCAACAAGGCGCGTTCCTCAAGCAACTCAACGGGGTTGCCGACGGCAAGAAAATCCCCTTCGCGCTCGGCCACTTCTTTATGGCGATCGACATCGAATGCTTTACCGACCTTGCCGCCTTCAAAAAGACGACTGGCGACATTCTGCGCGAGCTGCGCGCCTCCGTCAAGGCCCCGGGCGCCGATCGCATCTATACCTGCGGCGAAAAGGAATACCTCGCCGGCCTGGATCGACGCGACAAAGGGGTACCGGTCAATCGCGGCCTGGCCAATCAACTGATCGCCATGCGCGACGAACTCGGGCTGACACAGTATGCGTTCCCGTTCGACAAGCCGTAGATGCGATGAACTAGCGGCGACTCAGGGTCCCTCTCTGCCGCACGTGATCCGTCATCTAAATCAGCGACCCGTTTGCCTTACCCCAAACAGGTGCAACAGGTGCGTGGATGCACATGTGTTCAATGTTTTTATTGAGCGGATTACTGATAGCCGATCACTGGCACGGCTCGTTTTAGTGCCTTAATCACGCCGTTCTGCCGAAAAAAACAAGAAAAATCAAACTGCCGTATTGATGGATCAGGCCAAGAGGTCGGAGGTCAGAGGTCGGAGGTCAGGGTCATCTGTCCTCTGACCTCTGGGTTGCGGGCGACAGCCCGCCTTGTACTGTTCCGTCACGGGATGCGGTGCATCCTTTTGAAATCTGACATTTAAGATTTGAAATGCGGGCGTAGCCCGCCTTAGGCTAAACAACCATGAACCCGATCGCACAACAGGATAAAGTCGCCCCGCCGGCCGAGGAAGAGAAAGGGCAACTGACCCTTCCCGACATTGTCGAATCGGCGTCAACGATCTATGAACCGCCGGATACGGCATCCGACGACGATCCGGCGGCGATCGTCGCCGACTGCAAGGCCCGCTATGAAATGTTGTTGAACGAGGCCCAGCAAATCGCCTGCGCGCTGGATTCCGCACATCTGGAAATCGCCACGCTGCATCGCCAGCACGACGCCATCGTCGAACGGCTCAAGCTCCGCGAAACCCGGCTTCTGGAAAAACTCGGCAAAACCGAATCGTCATCCGCGCAAGGACGCGCCGCCGGATACGCGACGCATTCGTTCAAGCGCCGTGTCGCAAGACTGGAGCAAACCCTGGAACGTTTCCCGTTGGTTGCCTATGCCGCAGCAAGCATGGCGCTGATGCTCTTTTTTGCTCTGGCCGCCTTTCATCTGGGCCACCGCCATGGCGGACGCCCCGAACAAGTCGCTATGCCCGGGCCCGGTCCTGAAATAGAAGCGGTCGATCCAGCCTTTGCCGACGACTTGACCCATACGCAGCCCGCTCCGCCGCTCGATTCCGACCTCCCGACCTTGAAAGCGTACTTTACGTCCCTGTCGCCCGAAACCATCGAGCCCATACCGGACAAAACAACGGCCATGGATCCCGGCGATGCGACGACAACGACGCTAGGCGCCGAACTGGACATCGAGGAAATACAGGTTGCTTGCTCGGAAAACGCGTGCATCGTGATTTTCGAGTTCGGACTCTTCACATCCATGACACGGCTCGATCCGGACGCGCCGGATCTGTTGCGGCGTGTTGCCGAAAGTTTAAAGGGATATCTGCCCGCCTATCATCTGACCATTACCGGGCATTGCGACACCGTCCCGGTCAGCGCGACCGCCCCGATCGCCGACAACCGGCAATTGAGCGAAGCGCGCGCACGCATCGTTCTGAACATGCTGAAAAACGATTTCGGGCTTCCGGCCGACGCCATGACCGCCGTCGGCATGGGCACGGACAATCCGCCCTACCCCAACGACACGCCGGAAAACCGCGCAAAGAACCGAACCGTCGTCCTGACCATCATGCCAAGCGAATAACGCTCGGCGCTCCGGGGGAAGCAGGGACAGACCGCTAGGCGCCGCACGCCGGTTCCGGTTTGGAGTGCGGCGACCTGGCGCCGCTTTCTCTTCGGCGGGACCTGGCCCGCCGTTCTTGTCTGGGGAGATCTGGCTGATGGACACGCGCGCCAGGTCGCGCTGAACAAAGCGGCGAGAGCTCGCCGCACTCCAAACTTTTAGCCACGCGGGGCGCAAAGCGACCGTCGCCGATCCTAATCGCACTCGTCCCGCTCGCCCATCCTGCCGGAGGCAGCTTTCTCGTGTGATTGTCGACACCTACCAGCGTCAGTCTGTTTTTTTATTCCAGTATCATCCCATAG
>SLMC01000426.1 GCA_007133745.1 Kiritimatiellia bacterium | reverse complement strand
ATAGAGATTGAAGGGGTTCGGCATTCATTCAGGCTTCCTCTCCGTCAATCCAGGCTGTTCTGTTCCGGGCTTTGCCGGCCCCCGCGCGGACTTCGCCGCGCGATGCCGCAACACCTCTTCGGCTGCGAATCGATAGAGGATCTTCGAAAAAAATCGAAAGAACATGGCCACGGCCACCGACGAAACGCACATGACGATCAACGCCCGGAAAAGCACTGTAGTCATCGGCACGTCGCGGACCGTTCCGACGATCAGAACCAGAATGAAAAACATCCCGCCGATCGCCACGGACAATTGTCCCAGTATCTTGCTCATGAGTCGCGCACCTTGAATTTCTTCAGTTCCATCTCGGCCAGACTTTCGAAAAAGCGTTCATCCGCCTGCTTGCGGCTGCCGGCGCCGGGCTTGTGTTTCGCCACGAATTGGCCCAGCTCCTTCAGGCAAAGGGCGGAAGGCGATTGCGGCGCGTAGTTCATGATCGGGACGCGTGCGCGAATGGCGGCTCGCGCTTTTTCGTCGAAAACGATGGTTCCGGCCAGAGGCAGCTCCACGTCCAGGAAGCGTTTGACAATGCCGTTCAGACGCTCGGCCAGCGCCTCGCCTTCGCTCAGGGATTGCACCATGTTCACCACCATGGACATGTGGGGCGGCTCGGGGAGACGACGCAACACCTTGATCACCGAATAGGCGTCCATGATGGATGTCGGCTCGTTGGCGACAACCACCAATGTTTCCGGTACCGCCGCGAGGAACGCGGTCACATTCTGACCGATCCCCGCGCCGACATCGATGATCATGAAATCGTAATTCGCCGCAAAAGCTGTTAATTGCTCCACGAACATGCGTCGGCGCGCGCTGCCCATATCCGCCATTTCCGGTGCGCCGCAAGGCGAGGGCAAAACGTCCAGACCGGGCTCCACGGTCACCACGGCTTGGTCCAAGGTGCAGGAGCCGAAGACCACATCCTGCAACGTTACCTCCGGATTGATGCCAAGCTGAATATCCACGTTGGCCATGCCGATGTCTCCATCCATGAGCAAGGTCCGGTAATGCGCGCGTGCCAGCGAAAAGGCCAGTCCGATCGAGGTCATGGTCTTGCCCACCCCGCCTTTGCCGCTGCTGACGGCAATTAGACGCAAACCGCGCGGCAGCGCCAGGCGCTTCGCCTCCTGACGCCGCAAGCCTGCCGCTTGATCTTCCAGATCCGCCATCATGCGGGCATCTCCTCCGCCGTCCCGTTCAGCGCGAGCCCGGCAATGCCCGTTCGCGTCGCCCGCATCAGATCTTCCGGCACCCGTTGCCCATTGGTCAGGAACGCGACCGGGCAGGCCGTTTCGCTGGCCAGAACGGTGAAAATGGCATGCGCGCGCGTTTCGTCGATTTTGGTGACGACCAGCGCATCCGGCGCCAAAGCATCGTAACGCTGGACCAAATCGCAGGTAGCTTGCCGGTTCAGCGTGGCCGGGGCCAGCAGCAGTGTGCGTAACGGGTTCATGGCCTGCAAAATGCCTTTCAGTCCGCGCATGGCCACCGGATCGTAGTAATTGCGGCCCGGCGTATCGACAAGAATGACATCCTTGTCGCGAAACGCTTCCACGGCCTGTCGCGCCTCGGTAGCCGAGAACACAACCCTCATTTCCAGTCCCAGCAGCGCCGCGTATTCGCGGGTCTGATCGACGGCCGCGATGCGATAGGTATCCGAGGTGATAATGCCCACGCTCAAGGAATCGTTAAGGCTCCATTTCGCCGCCAGCTTCGAAAGCGTTGTCGTTTTTCCGCATCCGGTTGGACCGACCAGCGCCACAATACGCGGCCGCCGTCCGTCCGAGCCCACTTGAAACGATTCCTGTACAGGAAAAAAGGAGCCCAGTTCCTCAATTAGATGTCGACTTGGCTTCGGATCGAACAAACCCGGAATCTGACCGCGTATCTTGTTGAGAAAACGCGGATCCCAGTCCCGCATCGACGGAGGCAGCCCCGCCAGTTCCGGTTCCGCCGCTAGGCTAGGGGACGTCTCCGTTGTCAGGCGTTCCATATCGCCGCACATCCGCTCCAAGGCCGCTTCCATCGCCTGAAACTTCTTCTCCTGAAGCGCCATATGCTTTTTCCATTCCGACATGGGATTCGCCTGCGCAATCAAATGCGCGTCCGCCGCGCCGTCGTCCGCCACGGCAATCAGTTCATGACGCGGCTTGCCCAGGAAGCGGCTCACCCCCGCCTTGTTGCGGTGCACAACCACCGCCTGCGGACCGAGTTCCCTTAAAATCGTCTCGTGCAGCTTTTCCAGGCTTGTCCCTTTGTAACTTCTAATCTTCATCGATGCAATCTCCGGCCCATTGTCGAATGCTATGCTTTCACCCCATCATTAGCAACATCCATGCCGCTACGCCCCCTCTAAAAACCCACCCACACACCCACACACTCACACACTCACACACACTTCTTCTCCGTGCCTCCGTGCCTCCGTGGTGAAACATCTTTTTTACACTCTCTTTGCGACCGCTCCGTGGTCGCAAAAACCCCGCAGCCACCTCCCCCGCTACGCCGCGCTCTTAGTCTCCGCGCCTTGCGGCATGGCGGCCATGGCCAGGATATCGATTTTAACGTTGTCCGGGGTTTCAGCGAAGGAAATCACGGCCGTATCCCTGAATTCGTGTTCGGTAAGCCGACGCACCTGGGGCCGGATCAAGGGCGAGCAGAGCAGAACCGGCTCGGCATTCTTGGCGCGCGCGGTTTTGAAGGCTTTCCGGATTTGCTCCACAACCTCGTGAGCCAGCGGGGGCGGCATAACCAGCATCCCTATTTCCGCTGCGTCGCGCTTGGTGTGTTGACGAATCAGTTGCTCGAGGTCGGGATGCAACCCTATGGCGGACAGACTGCCGTCGCTGTTCATGCGGTTGTGGCAGATCGAGGCGCCGAGCGCGCGCCGACAGTGTTCGGTCAGCAATCCGACATCGCGCGTGGCTTCCGCCTGATCCGCCAGCGTCTCCAGAATCGACGGCAAATCGCGAATCGAAACGCGTTCCCGGAGCAGACTTTGCAGCACGCGATGCACCTTGCCGATCGTCATTTTGTTGGGCAGCAGCTCGTCGACCACCGACGGATGATTCTCTTTGATGCGCTCGACCATGTCGCTGACATCCTGACGGGTCAGGATGTCGGCCGCATGGCGTTTGGCTTCTTCAGAGATATGCGTTGTGATGACGCTGGTATCGTCCACGACGGTCATCCCTGCGGATTCGGCCATTTCGCGCTTGTCTTTCGGGATCCAGTAGGCTTCGAACCCGAAAGCCGGTTCGCGGACTTTAGTGAAGCCGGCCAGCTTGCCGGTGCCGCTGGGATTGATGGCCATCATCTGACCCGGCCGCACAATGCCGCGTGCCAGCTCGATACCGCGCACTTTGATGCGGTAATCGGTGTTTTTCAGTTGAATGTTGTCCTTGACGTTGACCGGCGGCAGGATGAAACCCAGCTCCTCGGCGATTTGACTGCGAATCAGTCGAATGCGTTCGATGAGCTGGCCGCCCTGACTGGCATCCACCAGCGGCACCAGTCCGAACCCGATTTCAAGGTCCATCGGGGAAACGGGCGGCGGCTGCTTATCGTTGGCCGCGGGTAGCGCCTTGTTTCCCGTTCCTGCTGTCAGCGCATTCCCGCCGGATCCTGTCGCATTCGTATCGTCGCCGTCCTGTCCTTCCGCGACGGGTTCCTTGCGCGTCAGCCCGACAGCGCACAGGGTCCCGCCCAACGCCATAAACGGAATGAACGGCAGACCCGGCACCAGCGCGATGGCAACCAGAATGCCGCCCGTCGTCAGCAACGGCTTGGGCCGCAGGAACAACTGCTTGCTCACATCCTTGCCGAGCGTATCGTCCGAGGCGGCACGGGTCACCATCATGCCGGCCGCCGTGGAAATGACCAGGGCCGGAATCTGGGCGACCAGTCCGTCGCCGACCGTCAACAGCGAATAGGTTCTCAGCGCGTGCGGCGCGGTCATGTCGCGTTGCAGCATGCCTACCGCGAATCCGCCGGCAATATTGATCAGCGTAATGAGCAGGCCCGCCACCGCGTCGCCGCGCACAAACTTACTCGCGCCGTCCATCGCCCCGTAGAAATCCGCCTCGCGCCGCAGATTCTCGCGCTGTTCGATCGCTTCCTTTTCGTCGATCAGGCCCGAGCTCAGATCGGCGTCGATGCTCATCTGCTTGCCCGGCAACGCGTCCAACGTGAAGCGGGCTGTCACTTCCGCGATACGGCCCGAGCCTTTGGTAATGACCATGAAGTTGATGATCACCAGAATCAGGAAGATGACGATACCCACCACGAAGTTGCCGCCTACCACGAATTGGCCAAACGCCTGAATCACGTTGCCCGCGAATGCGCTCAACAGAATTTGACGGGTTGTCGCCACGTTCAGCGCCAGCCGAAACAGCGTCAAAAGCAACAGAAGCGACGGAAAAGACGACAGTTGCAGAGGATCGTTAATCTGGGTCGTCAGAATCAGGATCAGAACGCCCAAGGCTATGCTCAGCACCAGCATGATGTCCAGCAGAGCGGTCGGTACCGGAATGATCAGGACAGCCAGAACCACGGTTAGCGCAATCGCGATTACAAAATCGGCGCGCCCAAATGGCGAAACAGGTTTCTTCATCCGAATCCTTCCGCAGGGTACCATGGCCGCCCATCCGGTATCAGCCATGTGCTCTGTTTTGAACTAGCCTACAGTTGTTAGCAATTCACAGGCCACAGAACCCCCTGAAAAACCAAACACCACCACTTTTACCCTCTCTTTGAGACCACTGCGTGGTCTCTAAAAACCCAACACCACCACTTTTTACACTCTTCTT
>SLMC01000116.1 GCA_007133745.1 Kiritimatiellia bacterium | reverse complement strand
GTGAGTGTGTGGGTGCGTGAGTGTGCGGGTGAAAACTCACATACTCACAAACCCGCATACCCACACACTTGGGTTGCGGGCGAAGCCCGCCTTGTGTGTTTGCCACTAACCGCAGACGGATGACTTTTTAACCACACAATCAAGCAGTCCGTCGGCAAGGGTTTTTTGCCGTTTTTATTCATTTGATTTTCGGGCCAGACCTTCTGTCATGGCTGGCGAGCGCGTTCAACCCTGCCTTTCACAGGACGGCGCGCGCCCCGCCGCCCGACGGTAGGCCTTCGAAAATGTATAGAGATCGCTGTATCCCAAACGATCGGCGATCGCCTTGCACGGCAAATGGGTGTTCCGCAACAAGGCCCGCGCCGCCTGAGTACGCAACTGATTGCGATAGCGCACCGGGCTGATCCCATGCTCTTGCCGGAACATCCGGCACAGATGCTCCGGAACAGTATGCAGATCCGCCGCGAGCGCCGCAAGCGTCAGCCCGTGTTCCGCGAAGCGCGCATCCAGCATGCGCTTCGCGCGCGCAACCAGACGGTCCGACTGATTCGCGACCACTCCCATTTGGCAGAGACATTCGAAGATCCGTATCATGCCGTTCTCGTGCGCCAGCCAGTCCACCGGCTGACACTGCAGCCGCTGCACATTGTCCTCGATGCCGTCTTTCAATATCGCAAAAGTCTCCGTATCCGGCTCGCTGATCATCGGGATCCGCACGTCGCGTCCCATGTACATGGCCAGCAACTCGCTGAATCCAACCGCAAGACTGCGACCACCCTCCGATTTGAGCGCGAACGTCAGGGCATGATAGCATACCTCGCCTCCGGGCGGCGTAAAAGCATGCGCCATCCCAGGCGAAGTCAACACCACCTTGCCCTGCCCTACCGCATAACGCCGCCCCCCGCAACTCATCAACCCGTTGCCGCCCACATACAGCACAATGTGGTAAACGGCATGCGTATGCTCAACCCTGTCCGGCCCCCGTTTCCCGCGATAAGCCTCGCGAAGGTTGGCCGTCAACAACTCGTAGCGATAATGCCTCCCGTCGTGATACAAATCCAGTAAAATCGGCATCTGTTCCGGCCGCTTCGCCTGAACATACCCGATTTTATCAATTTTTGACAAGTCTTCATCAATTATTGCCATTGAAACATAGTGTGCTTTTGATACATATTGTCAATATATAACATACATACATACATACAAAGAAAGGCGGTGCTTTCATGACAGGAGCCTACGCAATCAGTTCAGCGGAAAACCGAAGCAAGGTCGATGCTCTTCTTGCCGATACCAAGACCAATAACGGACGGGCGCCCCTCGACATTGAAGCCTTCTGGGAAGATCAGGCCGTGGCCCGGAAAGATCCGTTCGGCGCGGACATTCCGCAGGCGCCTCTGGGCGCCATTTGCAACTGGGAATGCATCTTCGACGAGTTGGGCATCGAGCAGGACTGGCAGCGCTTTCAGCTTAACGACCGCGCCTGGGCGCTGGATGTCAGCCGTCGCTACAATGATCTTTCCGAAAAAATCGTGGGCCGCCGGCTTCTCCAGGAGACGCCGAAAAACCCTGAACACCAATGGCCGGACGTCAAGCAACTGAACGACATCTTCGAATCCGAAAACGTATGGGAAGGCGGAAAAACCGGAAGCTGGTGGCTGAAGCCGTCCGCGCATACGGCCGAAGAGCTTTCCGCGTTGCTGGACCGCGTCGAGGTCCGGCTCGAATCGCTGCGCGAGTTTATGCTTCCGGAAAACTGGGAAAGCGAGAAGCAGCGGCTGCTGGGATTGGGGCAGCGCGTTCCCCTTTACCGGCACCAACGCGGCCCCTGCACCTTCGCCTGTTCGATCTTCGGCGCCGAACCCACGCTGTTGCTCGCCTATGACGACCCCGATCTCTTTGCCCGTTTCAGCGATGTGCTGGGCCGGGCGATTCTGGCGCGGGCCCGAGTCCTGGACGACGAAGCGGGGTTGACGCCGGAGCAGGCGCAAGGGCGCTGGAGCTGGGCCGACGACAATTGCTGCCTGTTCACGCCGGACATGTACGAAGCGTTCGCCATGCCGATCCACCGCACGGTCTTCGCCGTCTATGCGCCAGCCCCCGAACACTCGCGCTACCAGCATAGCGATTCCGACATGGCGCACCTTTTGCCTTTGCTCTCGGAGGTGGATCTTACCGGAACGAATTTCGGCCCGACCCTGACCGTCGCCGAAATCCGCCGGCACTGCCCGCATGCGGTCATTCAAGGGCAACTGGCCCCGTTCACCTACAGTCGCAACGAGGAAGCCAACATGGTTGCCGAGTTTCTGCGCGACTTCGATCAGGCCCGCCCGCAGCGGGGGCTCAATTTCGCAACGGCCGGCTCCATCAACAACGGCAGCCGCCTCACCGGCATGCGCCTGCTCATGGCCGCAATCCAGCGCTATGGCCGCTACCAGCCCTGAAACAAGCGTGTTTTTGCGCTGCGAACGTACCTGCGCCAGCGCCTGCGGGACTTAAGGGCCCGCATTTCACCCCGTAAAACAATAACGAGCATTGTCGGGTGTCGCATGTTCTGTTTCGACATCTGGCATCCGACTTCCGCCCTCCGGGTTGCGGGCGAAGTCAGCGTTAAGCTTCTTTTCCGTCGCCGGATGCCAGCGCCTCGGCCAGGGGAACGCCGGAGACAACGGCGTCGGCTATTTTGGCGACCTCTTCCGTATCGAGCAAACGTCCGGCATCCACCACCAGCGCATACGAGCCTCGTACGCGGTCTCCCGCCTGCCATTCGCCTGTCGGCCGCACGATATGATAGTGCGAATCAATCCAATGCGGGCAAAGAAAATGATGGCAGCGAACCGGCCCATCCATATCGGCTTGAACGAGGAAAACGTTGCCGCGCCGCGCCGTGTAGTGCGCGAAAAAAATGGGCGGCTCGTATTCGATGAACCGTTCGCCGACAACCGTTTTTGTTCCCTCGCGAGGCCGCTTGACCATAAACTGTCCGGACCTGTCTCTGGCCAGGGCGAACTCGTGCGGCCATCGGTGGTGGTCGCGAAATTCCTCGGCAAAAAGATTGAGCAACTGGAGGTTCCCGACACGCCATTTCTTGCGCACGACCAGCTCCGCCCGCGTGTCCACGCGAACGATGTCATCGTGGAAAGGAATGCCTACCCTGTAATGTCCGTCGGCGCACCCGTAACGATTCCGGGCATGCACCTCGAATTCCACGGCCGCAGGTCCGGCATGAACAAGCGTCCAGCGCACAAGATCGTCCACGGCCGCGTACGGTGTGGTCGCATTGCATTGGTACCAGTAGAGCGGGATCGCCGCGACCGACACTTCGTCGGACCGAGGCGCAACCAGCCGACGCAGCTTGCCGTCCCGCACCGCGATCTCGGCGAGGTTTCGGCGCGTGTTCGCCGACGACTGGACCAGATACGTCTGCCGGTCGTCCCAGTGCAGATACGAAAGGCCTAGCCCTTCAACGGCCCGCAGGATGATCTTGCGCGACTTGTCGGAGGCTTGCGCACGAAGAATCATTCGGTTGGCCGACGTATCTGTCCGTCCGAGAACCGGTCCGTGCCGGTCGTCGAACCGGCCGATCTGAAGCCCGTTGGGATCGTCGCAGGACAGGCCGTCGTTAATCAGTTGGGGCATCATCGGCGCATCGGCACAGGTCGCAATCCATCCGCCCCAATGCGTCAACCCGTACACATGCAGGGTCGTCGGCTCGGGGGAGGGAGGAATGACGATTTCCACATGGCGGGCGGCCGGCGCATAGATCATGTGAGCGGCATCGTAAACACCGTATCCGCGGTAGCGGGCGCCGGACACTTCCGACAGCGCCGTCGGCGAACGCCAGGACGCGACGGCGCTCGCGAGGGCGCTGCGCTTCTCGCCAAGACCTCTTTCGCCGCCCTGCGCCGGAACCCCGGCGATGTCCGAATCGGTAACGGGAAGAATCCGCAATGCCCCCTGCCATGCGCTTACGGGCGGGAGCGGTTCGCCCCGCTGCGAACGCAGGAAAGCCATTTCCGCACATCCCGTCGCGGCATCGCATGCGACGCCCGCGCCCGATCCGGCCGCCCAGCCGGATTCGCCCCAGCCCTGATCCGGCAACACCCCCCAATCTTCGTAGTACGGGTTAACGTCCCCGCAGTCCTGCCAAGGGCCTTTGCCACCCACGTAGGCGACGGATTTGCCCGACCGCCAAGCCACAACGAACGGATCGGATGCGGCCGGCCGAAACAAGAGTCCTGCCGTTGTGTCGTCGAACGCCGCGAAGCCGTCCCATGGCGCGAACGCGGGCGAGTCGTCAGCCACCGCGATCTTGCTTGCGGGACAGCCGACGCCGGTCCATTGCAGTCCGGCCCATACCAACAGGGCGTTCCTGTCCGCATTGATCAGTCTCAGGGAAACGACGCCCGCCACATCGCCGTCGGGATAGGCAGTCCATTCCGCAAGCCCTTCTCCCCAACGCAACCCTTCTTCGTCGAGCAGATCGAACTGCGCCCGAAGAACATACCGTACCGGGCCTTGCTCCACAACGAGCAAACGGGGATCGGTATCGCGCGATTGGCGGATGCGCACCGGCCCGGCGGGGGTCGCCAGAACGACCTTGATTTCAGTGCCAAACCGGAACGTTTCGGGCTCGTCGAGCCATTCAAGCATCCCTCCCGCGCGCGACAACCGAAGACGGCTCGCGCCAAAATGCGCGATCCATCCGTCCTTGCTTCTTGCGATCAGAGGCAGAATCACGGGGGCGGGTCTGTCGGGCATGGGCGGGCTCCTTTCTGCGGTCCGGTTCTGCGGGGTTTGCGCAGTCAATACTTCACGCTCATTCGATATGCTTAACCGAACATACGAACGCCCGGTCGACGAGACTGACAAGAAATG
>SLMC01000408.1 GCA_007133745.1 Kiritimatiellia bacterium | reverse complement strand
GCCAATAAATGATGTCGGCACATCAGGGAAATCGAACGCCAAAACCAGCCATCCCCCTATGGCGCACGGGAGGAGCATGTGCGAGATTGTCGGCGAATCGAAATGCGATATCCTTAAGGACGCGAAAGGGAGGAATGCGCAATGCCATACAAAGGAGGGGAAAACATGACGAAGATACAAGTGGTATTCTACAGCATGTACGGCCACGTTCACAAACTGGCGGAAGAAGAGGCGGCGGGCGCAAAGGAAGTGGAAGGCTGCGAGGTCGAATTGTACCAGGTGCCGGAACTGGTTCCGGACGATGCTCTGGAGAAAAGCGGGGCGAAAGCCGCGCGGGATTCCTTCGCGCATATTCCGGTCATCGAACCGGATCGTCTGGCCGAGGCGGACGCGATCCTGTTCGGCACACCGACCCGATTCGGGAACATGTGCGCACAGATGCGCAATTTTCTGGACCAGACAGGGGCGTTGTGGATGAAAGGCGCGCTCGTCGGGAAAATCGGCAGCGTATTCGCGAGCACGGCGAGTCAGCACGGCGGCCAGGAAACAACGATTACCAGCTTTCACAGCACATTGCTGCATCAGGGCATGATCCTTGTCGGTGTCCCGTATGCGGAGCCGCGTCTTCTCGAGATGAACGAAATAACGGGCGGAACACCCTATGGCGCCACCACGATGGCGGGAGGCGACGGATCGCGACAGCCCTCGGCCAACGAACGGGCGATCGCGAGATTCCAAGGCAGACACGTAGCTGAAATCGCGCGGCGGCTCGGACGGTAGCGGCACAACCCGGAAAGAACCACCATTACGGCGGAGGCGCTGTCATGGACACGGAGGCTGCGACGTCGTCCGGCAACGGTTCGACGGCAAAAGGATCAGGAACTCAATGGCCTGCGTGGCGCGCGGACTTGGCGAACTATCGGACGCCAAGCGCACGGACGGCCGGCTGGCAGTTGGCGAACACATTTCTGCCCTATTGCGGTCTATGGGCTCTGATGGTCGCGTCCATTCGCTTCGGTTATCCCTATGGGATTACGCTGTTGCTGGCGTTCGTCAGCGCCCTGTTTCTGGTCCGATTGTTTGTGCTCTTCCATGATTGCGTACACGGATCGCTATTCCCGAAGAAGGGGCTTAACACTTTCTTCGGACACGCATTGGGCTTGCTGGTGTTTACGCCCTTTGACGACTGGCGTTTCAGTCATCTGCGACACCACGCAAGCTATGCCGATCTCGACGCGCGCGGGTTTGGCGACATCTGGACCCTGACGCGGGCCGAATACGATGCGGCGTCGCCCGCAAAGCGCCTGATCTATCGCGTCTTTCGGAACCCGGCGGCGCTGTTCGGGCTTGGAGCCCTTTTCATGTTCGTTCTCCGTTTCCGCCTGCCGACGCGGAAAGCGAAACGCAAGGAGCGAGCGAGTGTCCTGTTCACAAATCTGCTCATCGTCATCGTCGTCATGCTCGCGTGCGCAACCATAGGTTGGCGAACCTACCTCCTTGTGCAACTTCCCGTCATCTGGTTGGCGGGAGCCATGGGCATCTGGCTTTTCTACGTACAGCATCAGTTCGAAGGAGTCTATTGGGCGAGAAGAAAGGAGTGGAACGCTTTGCGCGCGGCGATGGAAGGCAGTTCCTTTTACGCCCTTCCTCCGCTCTTGCGATGGTTTTCGGCCAACATCGGCTACCATCACGTTCACCATATGAACGCGCGGATACCGAACTACAGGCTCAGGCGCTGCTGCGAAGCGATTCCGGCGCTCGGCGACAAACCCGCCCTCACGATGCGCAAGAGTCTCTCCGGCGCTCGTCTGAAGCTGTGGGATGAGGAACGCAAGGAGCTTGTCGGTTTCAATCGAATGTCCGGCAGGCCATTCTCGCAGACGCGATGAAAGCGAGAAGAACAGGCTGCTCGCCCGCCGGCTCGATTAGAGGATGGTCGACTGGACGCTGCTTTCGATAATTCCTTCCGCGATGGCGTAGCGGGTCAGACCTGCCGTGTCGTGGATGTTAAGCTTCTGCATGAGACGGCACCGGTGTTTTTCAACGGTCTTGATACTGATGCCAAGCTCTGCCGCGATACATTTGTTGGGTTTGCCTTCGGCAATCAACTGGAGGACCTCAGCCTCGCGCAAGCTCAAGCGATTGTTTTCTTCCTTGAATCCGCCATTCCGATCAATCGACGTCCGATTGCGATTGTTACATTTCCCGGCGATTGAAGGGCAAATAAAAGCACGAGTCTTCTCGACTTTACGGATCACATCGACCAACAAGTGGGAAGAGACCAGTTTGTCCAGAAATGCCGATGCGCCGAACGCCGATGCTCGATCAACGTATGCATTCTCGTTATGGGCGGAAAGTATAATCACCTTGGTATCAGGGGCAACCTTGCGGATTTGACGGGTGGCTTCCAAGCCGTTGAGCATAGGCATGGCAATATCCATGACGACCACGGAGGGACGGAGTTTTTCGGCCATGGCCACGGCCTGACGGCCGGTCGTTGCATTGCCGATCACCTCGATATCGTTCGTTTCGGCCAACATCATCCGGAGGCCTTCCAAAAATATCGTGTGGTCGTCGGCGATTAAAACCGAGATGCTGTTTCCTCTGTTCATGCGGGATGGTCTCCGCCGCCATGTCGGATATTGAACGGCCGTCTCATGCGCGAGAACCGCGTCTCTCCATGGCCCCGTAGCCGAGGCGCGCGACCTCCAGATCGGTTCTTTTCGTCACACATCCATCACGCTGTTCAACGATCCCATGCTGTTCGACGCTCTTTTGTGTTCGATTTCCAAACGACTGCTTCCGACGCACGCAAAGATAGTTGTCAATCTGTTTTCCGTGCAATCGGGGGATATCTGGTTGGCTGCTTCGAAAAACCTGACGACCAGAAAGCCGTGCCTAGGTAGTTTCTGTTGCGGAAAGGCCCTTGCAGCGGACGCGACAGAGCGCGTCCCTCCAGCCGCAGGGGAAAAACGCCCATGGCATCGCTGGAGGGCCACGCGCCGTCGTGGCCGCGGCCTTTCCGCAACAGAAACTAGGTAGAGCCTGTCCGAAAAGGGGTCATGGCGCCAATGTGCCCGATGTCCTTGGCATACAGCGCGCTTACGACCTGAATTGCCGAAGCGCCTGCCAGGATCGGCTTAACCCGCTTCATCCGCCTTGGCGGCAAAGATGAAATCGCTCTCGGTCAAGCCATCGATCTTGTGCGTCCAGATCCGGAGCTTGACTTTCCCGTAGGTCAGAACGATGTCGGGATGATGCCCCTGCTCTTCGGCGACTGCGCCCACCCGGTTCGTGAAATCGAGCGCCTGGCGGAAATCTTCAAACGTATAGGTCTTTTCCAGGTGATGTTCCTCGACCACGTCCCAGCCTTCTCCCAACTGGTCCAGCAACGTATCCAGCGCATCCCCTTTCAGGGGCGCTTCATCTCCTTTGCACGCGGTACAGGTCTTCTCGGCCAGTGGTGTCGTACTCATGTTCACTCCTTTTGTCTACTTCTTCTCGAGTACTGTCTGGAGATCGCGCTTATGCTCTTCCTCCTGGATCAGGATGTCCTCCAGAACGCGGCGCAAACCGTACTCCCGCATCGATTCCGCCTGGCCGATCCGCTCGCGATAGCGACGGATGGCGAGGTCTTCGCCTTCCAGGTCCTGCTTGAGCATCTCCACGCTTTGCGCGGCGATTTTTCTTTCCGCCACATCGACCGTGGGCACGCCGCCCAAAAAGTCGATTTGGTCCGACAGAGAAACGGCATGTACCATTTCCTCCTGGGAATGGACGACCAGTTCCTTCTGGATGGAATCGTATTCGCCTCCGGAGATCACCGATGCATGCTGTACATATTGAATCGCCGCAGCGAACTCCAACGCCAGATCCTTGTTCAGTTCTTTGATAATCTCTTCTTTGTTCATATCTTTTTCCTTGCTCAGGCTTGTACGGAAATCGCCTTCACCCCCTGCCAGGTCCCGTGCAGGTTACACCATTCGAACGCGCGCAATTCCTTGTGGACATGTTCAAGCTGTATGCAGAACTTCGCGACGGGACATGCCACGGTATGCACGAAATGCTGTCGCCCGAGATAGGTGTGGTCGGCATACAGTTCCACGAAACCGATGAAATGACCCGGCTCGTTGGGATGCTCCTTGTACTTGCCGACTTCCACGACGACTTCGAAGCACTCTCCCTTCTTGACGCTGTCGGGCGCCGAAACGACCGGGACATGCTTCTTTTCCAAGTCCGACATGCTCTCGGGATCGGTCTGTTCCGGCACATTGACTCCACAGAACAGATCATCTTTGCACTTGGTTGACGGATCGTGCATTTTCATGACATTCACTCCTCCACAGGTGTTTCTCATCTTGCCGGCGAATCCGGCTAGAACAATGCAACAACACTATCCATAGTTCCTCGCTACGACTATCGGCATAAACCCTTAAAAAAGACGGCGGAATCCCCTATTCCGATACCGACACCGAATTAGCTGTTCCATCTCGTCCGATTGAACTTTTCCGGCCGGGGACGGCCGGCTCCAAGCCCCACATTCTGGAGACGGCGGTCTTTGCCGTTTCTGGAGACGGCGGCCCCCGCCGTTTTCGAGCCCCGTCAACGCGTGCTCAATGCCGATGTCTCGTCGGACAAACCTTGAAGGAAAGAGTAAGGCGCGAATGGCGCTTAGTTAACGCCGTTTGGGACAGAATATGGCGATTGGCATTGAGAATCGTTGTATGGGAGTATGGGAGTGTGTGGGTGTGGGAGTGTGTGGGTGTGGGAGTGCGTGGGTGTGTGGTTGCTTCTCGCCGATCCTAATCGCACTCTCTCAATCCCCAATCCCTGCGGAGCGCTTTTCCGTAGGTATCGACATACACAAGAGAAAGCTACCTCCGGTAGGATT
>SLMC01000003.1 GCA_007133745.1 Kiritimatiellia bacterium | reverse complement strand
CCATTTTGCGCTCAAGCCCTATTCCCACGCCGGGATTCTGCGTTTCGACGGGCAGCTTATGACTGTCCTGCCGGGCCGCTCCGCCTGCTACCGTTGCGTGTTCGGCGCTCCCCCTCCGTCCGGCACTGTCCCGTCGTGCTCTCAGGCCGGAGTGTTGGGCGTTCTGGCGGGCGTTATCGGTACCTTGCAAGCAACCGAGGCGGTCAAGTTCCTGCTCGGACAGGGCAAGCCGCTGACGGACGCACTGCTTGTCTACAACGCGCTGGACTTGAGTTTCCGCAAGGTTTCCGTCAAGCGAAATCCGAATTGCCCGCTTTGCGGCGAGGCGCCGACGATTACGGAGATCAGGGACGAAGAGCCGGTTGCATGCGATCTGAAGAGGTGAAAACGATGAAACTGACGGTCGAAGCACACATCATGCCAGCCATGCTGGCAACGGCCCGTGAAGCCGCGCCACTGGAAGCATGCGGTCTTCTAGGCGGCCGCAACGAACATGCAACGGAATTCTACCGATTGACGAATGCGGATGCTTCGGGCGAACACTACAGCATGCTGCCGGAGGAACAGTTTGCCGCTGCCAAGGATATGCGCGCGAAGGACATCAAGATGCTGGCCATCTGGCATAGTCATCCCGCGACCCCGGCGCGGATGTCCGACGAGGACTTGCGCCTCGCCTACACGCCGGATGTCGTCTATCTCATCCTGTCCTTGGCAAAACCGGACAACCCTGATCTCCGGGGCTTTGTTGTCAAGGAGGGTTGGCCTGTAGAGGTCGAAGTAGCCCTGACGCCCGACACTGAACATCTACCACCTGACCATGGGGACGGACCAACATGAGTGACGCCTACTATAGATTGCCGAAAGACCTCGCATCGGACATTGACGCCTACGAACAGGAGGTAAAACGCTTTCTTGCCGGGGAACTGCCTGCGGGCGTTCTGAAGGCGAAGCGCGTGCCGCGCGGCGTGTACGAGCAGCGAAAGGACGGCGCTTACATGGTCCGAGTCCGTGTGGCGGGAGGAGCGTTGACATGCGAGCAAACGGGCGCACTGGCGGCGCTGGCCCGCGAATACGGGAACGACCTGCTGCATGTAACAACGCGCCAGGATGTCCAACTGCACGACATAGCCATCGAAGATACACCCGTCATCATGCGGCGGTTGATGGAGGCGGGACTGACAAGCAAGGGAGGCGGCGGGAATACGGTGCGCAACATCACCGCATGTCCCCACGCGGGGATCTGCCCGCACGAATGCTTCGATGTGACGCCATTCGCGTACGCGGTAACGGAATACCTGATTCCGCTCGTCGGCAGTTACAACTTGCCTCGCAAGTACAAGATTGCTTTCAGCGGGTGCGCAGCCGATTGCGCGCTCGCCCAGGTTTCCGATCTCGGCTTCATCGCCGAGACCCGAAACGGCGAACCGGGATTCCGAGTGGTTGCCGGCGGCGGCATGGGATCCAACTCGCGAATCGCGGACGAATTGCTTCCATGGACCTCCGTGTCGGGAACCCTTCGCATTGCCGAAGCGGTACGGCGTTTGTTTGACAAGCTCGGAGACCGGGGAAACAAGCGCCGAGCCCGGTTGCGGTACGTGTTTGAACGGATCGGCGCCGAATCCTTTCGCGAACGCTTCTCGCAGATGATGGGCACGGTCGCGGAGGACGGTGTTCCTGAATGGAACGGCGCCGCTGTCCTCAATGACGGCAGAACGGAGCCCGCACCTAAAGCGCCTGCATTGGAGGTCTCGGACGGCATTCGGCGCTATCCGCAACGGCAGGAAGGCTTTGCCGCTGTGCCGATTCACCTGCCTATGGGGTTCGTCTCGGCGGACGACTTCGCGAAGATCGGCGAGGTGGCGCGGCAATTCAGCGAGGAAAACGGACTGCGGGCGACTCGATCGCAGAACCTCGTCATCCGCTTCGTACCGAAGGACAGTCTGGCCGCCCTTGCCGAACGCTTGCGGGAACTCGGGGTTGATGTGCTTTCCCCGACCGCATTGGAGCGCTTCGTGGCCTGTGCCGGGGCCGCCACCTGCAGGCTCGGGCTTTGCCTGGCGCGCGAAGCGGCGCGCGCCTGCGCCTTGGGATTGGAAGAAGCCGCCCTTGCCGCCGACACGATTGACGCTATGGAAATTCATATCAACGGCTGCCCGAACGCATGCGGTCATCAACCCGTTGGCGCGATAGGCTTTTTCGGCGCTGCTCAACGAATCAAGGGTCGGCTCATGCCCTGCTATCGCATCACGCTCGGCGGACGCTGCCATGCGGAAGGCGCACGGCTGGGCGTTGCGGCGGGACAAGTGCCGGCGAGAGCGTTGCCTGCGTTTCTAAGCGATCTGGCGAGGGACTTTCAGGCGGGGCGTCATGCAGGCGAATCGTTCCTGTCTTATTTCGACCGGCTTGGCGCACGTTATTTCGAGCGCCTCGTTGCGCGTTATTCCGAGGCGCCTGCCTACGACGAGCATCCCGAGTTCTATCGGGACTTCGGCGCGAACGAAGACTTTTCGCTTGCGGGACGCGGGGCAGGCGAGTGCGGGGCCGGCGTGTTTGAAGTCATCCAGGAAGATCTGGTTGCGGCAGACAAGGCTGAAGATCCTTTCGACAAACTTGTCCATGCGGCCCGATCGTTGTTGATCACACGGGGTGTGGATGCGCGCGATCCCGACAGTGTGTTCCGGGAATTCGAGAAGCATTTCGTAGATACCGGGTTGGCAACGGAAGACTTCCGGTCGCTGCTTGCACGCGCGCGCGGTTATACACAGGGATGGCAGCAGGCATTGGAAGGGTGTGAAGACGGCATAGGGCGACTGCTGGATCGAGTGAAACAGCTCAACGCGACGCTCGACGCCAATCTGGAATTCCATCCGCAGGACGTCGCCGGTTCCGAGACAGACCGCGGGTCGAATGCCGAGCCTGGGAACGCGGCGCATCAAGAGGGCGCCGGTCGGGAACTGGATCTCCGGGGTGTGGCCTGTCCCATGAACTTCGTCAAGGCCAAGCTCCGACTGGAGACGATGGATGTCGGCGACACACTGTCCATCATCCTCGACGACGGCGAGCCCGTCCGGAACGTGCCCGCAAGCTTCCGCAATGAAGGACAGACGACAGAGGATATCGAGGATATAGGGGATGGTCATTGGCGAGTCGTGGTGAGGAAGGAGCGGTGAGACGTTGACGAATGAACTGAAAGGAGCAGCGATATGAGCTATTACAAGGACAATTCGCTTTCCATTGGAAACACGCCACTGGTTCAATTGCGCAAGATTGCCGGAAACAAGGCGATTGTGCTTGGCAAGGTGGAGGGGCGCAATCCGTCCTATTCGGTCAAGTGCAGGATTGGGGCTTCCATGGTCTGGGACGCCGAAGAACGCGGTCTTCTGAAGCCGGGCATGGAAATGGTCGAGCCCACAAGCGGCAACACGGGCATTGCGCTTGCCTATGTCGGCGCGGCACGGGGTTACAAAGTCACGCTGACCATGCCGGAAACGATGAGCATCGAGCGGCGCAAGATACTAAAAGCATTGGGCGCCAATCTGGATCTCACGCCGGGCGAAAAGGGTATGCCCGGCGCCATCGCGAAAGCAGAGGAACTCCTGGGGTCCGATCCCAAACGCTATTTCATGCCGCAGCAGTTCAAGAACCCGGCTAATCCGGCCATTCACGAGAAGACGACCGGCCCGGAAATCTGGCGGGACACTGACGGCAAAATTGACGTGCTCGTGGCGGGTGTGGGAACCGGAGGCACCATCACGGGCGTCTCGCGCTTCATCAAGAACACTCAAAACAAAAAGATACTGACGGTGGCCGTGGAGCCGAGGAACAGCCCGGTCATCACGCACAAACTTGCCGGCGAGGATCTGAAACCCGGCCCGCACATGATCCAGGGCATCGGCGCCGGGTTTATCCCCGACGTACTCGACCTTTCGCTCGTTGACCGCGTGGAACAGGCGGGTAACGAAGAAGCCATGGAGTTCGCGCGCCGCCTGACGCTTGAAGAAGGCATGCTCTCCGGCATATCAAGCGGAGCTGCCGTAGCCGTGGCTGCCCGACTCGCTCGCGACCCGGAATTCGAAGGCAAAACAATTGTAGTGATCCTGCCTGATTCCGGCGAAAGGTATCTTTCGACGATGTTGTTCGACATTTGAAGATGAAGCCGCAGCCGGCAACGGCAGCATCCGCGCGCGATTTCACGAAATTATTAAATGCCCCGTCACCTCTACAATGCCGAAGAACGAAGTCTGATTGAGAGGGCGCAAGCCGGCGATGAAGCGGCTTTTGCCGAAATCCTCCAACGGTACAAGCGGCCGGTCCTCGATTTCGTCTATCGCATGCTGGGGAACGCGGATACCGCCCAGGACGTGGCGCAGGAAGTGTTTGTTCGCGTTTGGCGTGGGATTGGCCGATTCACACACCGTCGGGATGCGACGTTCTCCACGTGGGTTTTTCAAATTGCCCGCCATGCGTGTATTGACGTTTTTCGCCGGCGAACTCGGGATCCGTTGCATGCGGCAGTAGCCGAACCCGGCATCCTTGAGCCATCCCTATCCCAAGACTCCGTGTCACACGATGTGGCCGCGCGCGAAATCGGAGAACGGGTCGCCGCAGCCGTCGCCAGCCTTCCCGAAGACCAGCGCACGGTAGTGGCGCTGGCCGAATACGAGGGAATGTCCTACAAAGAGATTGCCGCCGTGATGCACTGCTCCGTCAAGTCCGCCGAGGCCCGCCTCTACCGAGCCCGGCAAACCCTTCGGCAAGCCCTGAGCGAACTTCAGACTACCTGACCCCGTAGATTCCTGTTGACCTTTTCCTGGCGCTCTGACCCCTTTTTCCCCTTCAAGGATGACCCCAATGGCGCCCAATATTACAAATTTAGACTTGACCCCAATTCCCCTCTTAT
>SLMC01000055.1 GCA_007133745.1 Kiritimatiellia bacterium | reverse complement strand
GATATCATGCTTCCCCGCCCCCATTATTCCCAAAAGTATGATTGTTTATGGCAACCCAAAGGGTCCTGCTTAAATTGCGGGCGCAGCCCCGCCTTGTGGAGCTATCCATGCCGAACGAATCGTTAGGTGCGCTTGAATGGACGCGCCTGTGGCTGGCGGGTCAGCCGTTGATGACGCTGTTTCTGGTTCTGGGGTCCGGTCTTCTGTTCGGCAGTCTGCGCATCAAGGGCATCGGACTCGGAAGCTCGGGCGCGCTGTTCACCGGCCTGCTGGCCGGGCATTGGGGACTGGGTCTTCCGGGAGGCGTCGGCGCGCTCGGCATAGTACTGTTCACCTATTGCGTAGGATTGTCGGCCGGGCCGACCTTTTTCAGTTCTCTGAAAAGTCAGGGAGGCGGTCTGACCAAACTGGCGGCCGTGACCGTCGGCGTCGGGGCGCTGACGACCCTTGTTCTCGCCGGACTTTTGAAGCTTGATCCGGGCTTGGCCGCCGGTCTGTTCGCCGGCGCCATGACCAGTACGCCCGGACTGGCCGTAGCGCTTGACGCGCTCGGCGAACAAGGCCGAATCGCCACCATCGGCTATGGCGTCGCCTATCCGTTCGGCGTGGCGGGCGTCGTGCTCTTTATTCAATTGCTCCCGCGCCTGCTGGGTCATTCGTTGAGGCGGCTGGGAGGCGAAACAGAGACGCCGGCCATTCAGCGCCAAACCCTCGAAATTGTCACCTCCGCCTTCGATGGTCTGCCGCCCGCTCAATTGCCTGCCGCTATGGGCATCGGCGACTTCTGCGTATCCCGCATCCTGCGCGGCGACCGGCTTGTTCCCGTAACGCCCGAGGACACGATTCACGCCGGCATGACAACACTGGTCATTGCGCCCGGCGACCGCATGGACGCGATACGCGACAAACTCGGACGCGAAGCCCCCATGGCCTCCCTGCGGCTGGATGCCGATCAGGAACGGCGACAAATCGTGGCGACACGGCCGGAGGTTCTGGGTCAACCCATCTCCCAAATGAACCTTCTTTCACGTTTCGGAGTGGTGGCCACTCGCATCGCGCGCGACGGCTACACCATGCTGGCGGCAGGAGACATGACCCTGGAGTACGGAGATACGCTCACCGTCGTCGGAAGCCCCGAAGCGCTGGCGGCCTTTGCCCGCGTAGCCGGTCACTGCGAAAAGACCCTGCACGAAAGCGATCTGGCAACGCTGGCGCTCGGGCTGGCGCTCGGCATCGGGCTGGGACTGGTTCCGTTCGGGATTCCCGGGCGAGCCGCATTCCGGTTGGGACTGGCCGGCGGCCCCCTGTTTGTCGCATTGTTTCTGGGCCATTTTCGACGGCGCGGCTGGATGGCCGGGCACCTGCCCCGCGCCGCGCGACAGACCCTGATGGAACTGGGCCTGATCTTCGCGCTGGCCGATGCCGGTGTCAAAGCCGGTTCCACACTGATTCCCGTATTGCGCGAGCATGGCGCCACTCTGTTTCTTGTCGGCATGGTCGTAACCGTGCTGCCTATGGCCGTCGCGTACATCGCCGCCCGGCGCTGGCTCGGCTTCGACCTGCTCGTCACGCTCGGCGGCCTGTGCGGCAGCATGACCTCCACGCCGGCGCTGGGCGTTCTGATCGCCGAAGCCGATTCCGGCAAACCGGCCGCCAGCTACGCGGCCGCCTATCCCATGGCGCTCATTCTTATGGCGATCGGGGTCCAAGTCATCCTCTTTCTGCTTGCCTTGCATCACGGCTCCGGCTAGGTTGCCTTCATGAAAGCATTGAACAAGCATTCAAACCGATGGATCGCGGCCCTGGCGACGGTCGGGCTGCTGAGCGCCGGCGTCTTGGCAGCATGGAATCGCCATCTGGCCGCCGAAATTCGCCGTCTCGACCGCGCAGGTCTCTCCGTTCCAATCTTCGTCGACGATTTTACCGATTCGCATGCCGCCACGGAGACCTTTGATATCCCGTTGCCTCATCCGCCGCCCAGGCCCGCTCAGCGCCCCGCACAAGAAACGCCGCAACCGGCTCCGTCGATCCGTACGGCGGAACCGGCGACGGATCAGTCGGATTCGGACCGCCGTTCGCTCATGCAACTGGCGTTGCAAAACGACCCGAGAGCCCGCCTGGCGCTGCTGCGCAGCATGGACATACAGATCGGCTTCGACGATGTGCTCGCCCTGACCGACGGCCGTCAGACGTCATGGGCGCTAGCCACCGTTTTCAACGAATCCGGGGGAAAGGACTCTGCCGCTCTGCTGGCTTGGGCCGAAGGACTGCCTGCTGGAGACGATCGCCAGCGCGCCATCCAGGCGGTCGCCCATGCGCTGAGCCGCCAGGACCCCGTTGCATTGGCCAACTGGCTGTGGAATTTGCCGGAATCGGACGGCGACCGCGGGCGCGATCAGGCCTTGACCACGACGCTTCGCCGAATGGCATCGACCCATCCTGAAGACGCTGAACAATGGCTCGAAAAAATGGGCGCCGACTGGCCGCAAGCCTCATCCATCGCAGCCCAACTGGTCCGAGGCCGCGTTCAAAAGGATATGAACGAGGCGGCGGACTGGGCGAACGCATTGGCGAACGGACCCTTGCGCGACGCGGCCTTCGGTCAGTTGGCGTTGCGGCTGGCGGCACAGGCGCCGGATGCGGCTCTGGAATGGTGCATGGCCATCGAAAACGACACGGCGCGACAAACCGCTATAGGGCAAATCATGCCCCATTGGGTGCGACGCCAGCCCGAAGAAGCGGCAACCTGGATTGAAACGCTGCCGCAAGGCGCCATGAAAGACGCCTCCGTTCGCGGACTGATCAACGGCCTAGTCAACACCAGTCCGGAAACGGCGGCCCTATGGGTGGATACGATCGAAAACAGAGGCCAGCGCCGCGCGGCGCTGGGCACGGTCGTATCGCGCTGGGCGCGCACCGATCCCGATCGAACCGCCGAATGGATCAATGGCATGCCGACCGGCCTCGTCAAGGACACCGCGCTTCAGCACATGGCGCTGGCCCTGACCCGAACCGACCCGGAGGCGGCCATGAGCTGGGCGCGAAGCATCCAGAACGGCACGATGCGCAAACAGGCTGTACAGGCTGTTGAAACACGCGCCCGCCACTCGAGACGGCGTTAACGGTACACGAACGCGCTGACCCGCTCGGCGCCGAAAGAAATGATCAGTTCCTGCGAAACGCGCCGACCGTCCAGATGCCGATACACCCAAATTTCTCCGCCTTCGCCCGGTACGACACGCCATGGCATGCCCAGCATGGCGACAACCTCGTCGCGCGTGGTGAACCCCGGACGAATACGCTGCAACGCATGTTCCGGTACCGGCCGGCCTATGCGCAATTCGGCGCAGCCTGAAGCCGCAAGACAACAACCCAGCGCTATGATGGAAGCCACTCTCATTAGTGCCCTGTCCTCTCGTTACTGCTATAAAAACCATAAATTGGGATGCTCGATTGTGTGCGTGGGTATGTGGGTAAAAACTCACACACTCCCAAACCCACACACTTGGATTGCGGGCGACAGCCCGCCTTGTTATCATTTGTAAGCCAAAAAAAGCGCGTGTCCAAATCGAACAATCGCTTCGTCCAAAAGTCTGTCGCGCAACGGCGTCTCGTCCATAGGCGGAACGGGTCTGCGACTCAAATACAGGATATGCGCCGGCACCGCCCGTCGCGATCCGGACCAGGTCGCATAGGTGCCGCGCGCCTCGAGGCTGTCCGCAAAGGTCTCGGCCGGCCTCGGATGGTCCGGATGCTCGGAGTCCACAGAAAGGCGCACCGACAGCGCGTATCGGATATGGCGCGTGTACACGACCCAAACAGCCCGATGCCGTACGCGTGTCACACGGCCGGTTTCCGGATCGCGCCACTCGGAAAACACGGAACGCGAATCCTCGCGCCCGCGCCAGCCGGTATCGTGAACATCGGCTTGTTCAATGGTTAATGTCGCAACGGAATCGGCTTGGCTCGCCTCTCGTGCCAGGGCCATGAATCGCGGACGTGACTTCATGGCCTCCACGCCTGTTCCGCGCGTCAGACGCTCGGCCACGTCCGGATGCCGATAGGCGTCCACACAACGGATCCAAAGCCGGACCATGGCCGACGCCCGCGCCGATTCCCGACGAACGGCCGCATCCTTGAACTCCGGCCTGAAGCCCAGACATCGATCATAGGCCAGAACCGCGTCCCGCATTCGACCGCCATCCTCGTGCGCACGAGCCCGCTCGTACCATAGCGCCGCCGCCTTTTCCGCCAACGCGTTCCGTTGCTCCGGCCGATGGAACACTTGATACCGGGCGCCGGGCAACGTGCCCACCAAATGGGCGGTCGCCGTCATCCGGTCGCATTCCGCCACGGCCAAATCGTATTCGCCTGCCGCCTCCAGCCGACGCAATGTGTCTTCGTGATCGTACGGGATGTTTTGCAAAATATCGATCAGAACATCGTGCGCGCCGCCATGTTCAGGATTGCGCTGCTGCGCCAAGGCAATGTATTCGATCGCCGCATGAGGATTGTTCGCGCGCACGCGCCGAGCCGCCCGGACATATTGACCGGTCGCGCACCCCGAACAACACGCGACCCACAACGCCACGCCCGCTCGAATCGCCCGACAGCCGCCATGGCGACGCATCGCCTCGCCCCAACCCTTCACGCCGAGCCGGAATCGGTCTTCAAGAAATGCCACGACATCGGCACAATGCTTCAGAACACTCGGCATCTTGGATCCTTGGCGCCCTTCCGCAGTTGAAAAACATCACCCTTCGCGCGACAAGCCGTTCAGCGCGGAATGTTCTTGCGGATGGCTTGCGTATCCGACCAAACCGCCAAACCGCTTTCGACATCGGCCAAGGTCAGCGTAAACCGCTGGTTGACCTCGCGAATGCTCCGTCCGCGGGAATCCCGGCCCTTCTGCTCG
>SLMC01000307.1 GCA_007133745.1 Kiritimatiellia bacterium | reverse complement strand
AGGATTGCCGCATTCCGAAGGAGAATCTGATTGCCAAGGAAGGCATGGGCTTCATTGTGGCCATGAAAACGCTGGATGCGTCGCGGCCGGGCGTGGCCGCGCAGGCGCTGGGCATTGCCGCTGGCGCGCTGGAGGAGGCTGTGCAATACAGCCGCGAACGGCGCCAGTTCGGCAAGCCGATTTGCTCGTTCCAGGGGTTGCAGTTCATGCTGGCCGACATGGCCACCCAGGTCGAGGCGGCGCGCGCGCTGGTTTATCAGGCGGCGCGTTATATCGACACCGGCGCCAAGGACATCGGCAAAATATCGGCGATGTGCAAGCTGTACGCCTCGGATGTCGCCATGCGCGTGACGACCGACGCCGTGCAGGTGTTCGGCGGGTACGGCTATATGAAGGAGTATCCGGTCGAAAAGATGATGCGCGACGCCAAGATCACGCAGATCTACGAAGGCACCAACCAGATTCAGCGCGAAGTGATCGCCCTGAACCTGATCAAGGAAGCGGCCGCCGCCAAGCGCAAAGGGTGATGCGGCGGCGCCATTGCCTCTTAACGGAAAACACTGTAATCAATCATGGAATAATGGAATAGGGGAATGTTGGAATAATGATAGCAAGCGGAAGCGGATATTGCCTCTGTCGTAAATTCTGCAACGTACTTAGCGAAAGGCAGGCGCGGGAAAAGTGCCGTCCACAGGCTGTCAAAGCCTTCCAACATTCCAACATTCCACTATTCCACTATTCCACTATTCCATACGCTATGGGATGGCATTGATCAATATTCACTAATCAGGAGGAAAAGCCATGGCCAATTTAAAGATCAAGTCGGCGGACGCGTGCCGGTACGATGCAGTTTCTTTGGGTGAAGTGATGATGCGGGTCGATCCGGGCGACGTGCCGACGGCGCGGGCGCGGACGGCGCGTTTGTGGCAGGGCGGCGGGGAAACCAATGTCGCCGCCGGACTCAGCTACTGTTTCGGTTTGCGGGCCGCCGTGGTCACCGCGCTGGTGGACGACGGGATCGGCCGGAACATCGAGAATCAGATGCGCGAAATCGGCGTGGATACCTCCCGGATCGTCTGGTTCAACACCAAAGGCAAGGGTCGGTTTTCCACGGACCAGAAAGGGACGCTGCACAACGGCATCAACTTCACGTGGAACGGGCGCGGCGTGTTGCCGTCGGTGACCGAATACTATCGCGCGCATACCGCCATTCGCGAACTGAAGCCGGGCGACGTGGACTGGGCCGGCCTGTTCGGAGAGGGTGTGCGCTGGTTCCATACCGGCGGCATCTACACGCTGATTTCCCCCACGTCCGGCGCGGTGGCCATCGAGGCCATGAAAGCGGCCGGCGCGGCGGGCACGTTCCGGGCCTTCGACCTCAACTACCGGTCCAAGGTCGAGCCGGACAAGGATCGCGCGCAGAAGCAGAACCGGCAGATCGTGGAGCTGACCGATTTTCTGGTCGGCAACCAGAGCGATTTCGGCGATGCGCTCGGCGAAGACTGCAAGAAGGTGGGCAAGGACGAGCCGTTTGACATCTGGCTGGAAGCCTATTCCGAAATGTTGCGCCGCGTGGCGAAAACCTATCCCAATCTCAAGCTGATCGGGACGCAACTGCGCGCCGCGCTGAGCGCCGACCGCATCAACTGGGGCGCAGTCCTCTTCGATGTCGAGGCCGACGCCATTCATTTGGCGACCGTGCGCGAAGGCGTTGAAATTGCCGACCGCACCGGCGGCGGCGATTCCTTCGCATCCGGCGTCGCGGCCGCGTTGATGCAGGGCCAGGATCCGGCGGAAGCCGTTCAATGGGGCGCGGCCCACGGCATCTCCGTGCAGGCGACGCCCGGCGACGTGACTATGGTGCGTCAAGCGGACGTGGAAAAGGAAGTCAAGCGCGCCGCGACCGGCGGCGGCGTCAGCGCGTTGCGGTAGCCAACATTGTCGAAAGTGTACAGTCGAAGAAGGAGATGTGTCATGAGCGAATATGTCAGAGACAGGAAGAAAATGGATGCGGCGCTGCGTCAGTGCGGTGTCGTGGTGGTCATGAACAAGAAGCATATTCAAAAGCCGGAAGACATGGTCGTTACCATGAAGGCCGTGCACGACGCCGGTTTGATCGCCGAAGTGACCTTTCGCATTGACGAGTCCATTCTGCGCGAGGCCATGACCGAACTGGTCAAGATTCGCGCCGAACAGCCGGCGGACAAGCCGTTCCTGCTGGGGGTCGGCAGCGTCATCAATCCTGCCGAGCTGGATGCGGCCATCGATATGGGGTTCGACATGATCGTGGCGCCGGCCAATGTCATGGGCGGCCATGGCGAAGGCGCGGAGTTCATCCGACGCTGCCGGGCCGTCAATGTCTTTGCCGCGCCGGCCGTGTTCACGCCGACCGAATTCAACTATTTCCTGGAACGCAACGACGGGCTCGAACCGGACGCCTTCAAGATTTTCCCGGCCCGTTCGCACGGGCCCAAAGGCGTAGCCGATCTGCTGGCGCCGTTCGCGCGCGAGCGGCACAAGGGCAAGCTGGTCATGCCGACCGGCGCCGTGGACTACGAGACGGGGCCGCAGTATCACAACGTCATTTCCGGCGCCGGATTTTCGCCCGTGCTCGGCATGTCGGCGCCGCTTCAGCTTGTGGCCGATCGCAAGAAACCGGGCGATCTCGATACCATTGTCGAAGCCCTGAACGATTTCAAGGGCAAGTTCAGGCTTTAAATTCCTTGTTCTTATATAAGATGCGATGTCTAAGCGTCGCTTCTTGCATTCGCGTGAATTCGCGTTTATTCGCGGTTCCAAGTTCGTGTTGCGGCCGAAGGCCGCCTAGGGAGGATTAGTCATGGACGTGAAAATTGACAAGCTGTTCGATGTGTCGGGAAAAGTCGTCGCCATTACGGGGGCGGGCGGCATCTTGTATGCGGCCATCGGCAAAGCGCTGGCGTCCAACGGGGCCAAGGTTGTGCTGCTCGATATCATGGGCGACAAGGTTGAAAGCGTGGCCGCCGAAATCAAGGCGGACGGCGGCGAGGCGCTGGGGATCGGCTGCAGTGTTTTGGATATCGCCAGCATGAAGGCGGCCCTGGACAAGATTGTCGAAACCTACGGAAGCTGCGATGCGCTGATCAATGGCGCGGGCGGGAACCGGCCCGGCGCCTGCGTGCCGCCCGACGGCAAATTCACCGATCTGGAACTGGGCGAGCTGGACAAGGTCTTCGAGCTGAACTACAAGGGCACGGTGCTGCCGTCCCAGGTGTTCGGCGCCTACTTCGCCTCGGTCGGCAAGGGCAACATTGTCAATACGTCCTCCATGAGCGCGCTGGCGCCCTTGACCAATGTCGCGGGCTATTCCAACGCCAAGGCGGCGGTCACCAACTTCACGCGCTGGCTGGCGGTGCAGGTGCGAGTCGACTATCCCAAGGCGGATATCCGGGTCAACGAAATCGCGCCCGGCTTCTTCGATACCACCCAGAACCACTATTTGCTGTTCGAATCCGACGACAAGACGCTAACCAAACGCGGCCAGTCCATCATCGGTCATACGCCGATGGGCCGGTTTGGCGATCCCGTCGAGCTGATCGGGCCGATCGTCATGCTGCTGTCCGATGCCGGCCGATTCATGCACGGCGTCACCGTGTGCATTGACGGCGGGTTCAATATCTATTCAGGGGTCGGACCGCTCGACGAGAAGGCGTAGCGCCGGCGTGGGGCGGAAGGTTTGGATCTGCGAAACACGGGCTCTGCCCATTTGGAGTGCGGCGACCTGCCGCCGCTTTTATAGCCGGGACCTGGCCCGGTGCTTTCGGCAGTCTGCCTGGCAGGCGGCCCGATCCCGCCGGGCTTGCCCCGGTGGTGAATGAAGTTGAGGGTGAGTCGGCTCGATTCCGCCAAGCCCCAACGTTTGCCTCTACCGGGACAAGCCCGGCAGGCGGCCCGATCCCGCCGGGCTTGCCCCGGTGGTGAATGAAGTTGAGGGTGAGTCGGCTCGATCCCCCCCGCCAAAAACGCTTGCCTTTTTCACCCCTTTCGTGCAGTATGTTCCGCATGAAGGTTGCCGACCATAATCGAAGCAAGCTGCTGCTGTGGGCTTGTCGCCCTCGCGTGTGCGCGCTCCCGAAAATGACGGGCCTGCCCTCGTTCGGGCACCGGCGTTTTTCTTCGTTGAGTCCTTCGGCCGGCTTGTCCGAGCCATGAATGACATTTCAACCTGTATGCATGCGGTGCGATTCGACGCGGATTTCGGCGTTGCGGACGCGATCGAGGCCGAACTCGATGCTGCGGGCCTTGCGGTCAATATCGACTACGACTACGCGCGCAAGACGGCGGGCTTCATTTTCCATCTGGACTCGCGGACCCAGGCCGAAGCGCGCGCCGCCGAGCTGGGTCGGATGCTCGAGAGCTGGACCGGCAAAGCCGCCTGGCCGATGACGCTCTATCCCGTGCCCGAGGAGGATTGGAGCGAGACCTGGAAGCAGCATTTCCATGCCGTCCGCGTCTCGCGCCGCATCCTAGTCAAGCCGTCCTGGGAATCGGTCGCCGTCGAGCCGGAGACGCTGACTATCGAGATCGATCCCGGCATGAGCTTCGGAACGGGACGTCACTTCACGACCGTGTCCTGTCTGAAGTTTCTGGACGAATGCGTTCCGGTTCCGAACGAGGGCCGCTTTCTCGATGTCGGGTGCGGATCGGGCATTTTGTCCATCGCCGCCGTCAAGCTGGGCTATTGTCACGTGACGGCCTTCGACAACGATCCGCTTGCGGTACGCATTGCGCGCGAGAATTTCGGACGGAATGCCTTGGCTGTGGCCGATGGCGCGGCCGCAGCCAAGGCGCCGCTGAGCTGTCGCGTGCTCGATTTGGCGCGGAAGCCGATGGCCGGCTGTTACGATACGGTTGTCGCCAATATGCTGGCGCCTATT
>SLMC01000457.1 GCA_007133745.1 Kiritimatiellia bacterium | reverse complement strand
ACAAGGTCATGAAGGAGGCCGAGTCCGACCCGCAACGCCAGGGCGAAATCCTGATGCAGGAGGTAGCCAAAGAAATCCTGGCCTCGCGCACGCGCCGCTTGCGCTTCGTGCCGGAACGGGAAAGCACCGTGAACCTGGCCGAGGCGGATATCATCGTATCGGGCGGACGCGGGCTGCAAAAGCCGGAAAACTTCGCCATGCTTCGGGAACTGGCCGAAACGATCGGCGCCGGGGTCGGCGCCTCGCGCGCGGCCGTGGACGCCAACTGGATTCCCTATTCGCATCAGGTCGGCCAAACAGGCAAGACAGTCTGTCCGAAAATTTACATCGCCTGCGGTATCAGCGGACAAATCCAGCATTTAGCCGGCATGTCGTCCTCCGACATTATCGTGGCCATCAACAAGGATCCGGACGCTCCCATTTTCAAGGTGGCCACCTACGGCATTGTCGGCGACATTTTCGCCATTGTCCCGGCGCTAACCGCCGAATTCGCCAAACTTTTGAAGAAAACGGCTTGACGCGACCGTCGGGCTTCATGTATAGGGTTTCTTGGGAAAGATGAATTCCGTCCGTGAGGCGGCCTTTGCCTGCAAACAAGAGGCGAGGGGGAAAAAGGTTTCAGTGTTCGGGTTTCAGGTTTCAGGAAAGATTTTGATCGGCCACACCGCTTTGTGCTCTCCTGAAACCTGAAACCCGAACACTGAAACCGGCGCTTGCAGGGTTTTGCAAGCGCCTCACATAGTAATAACACGCATGCCTTTTGGGAAGGCGTTCACAAAGGGAGGTTGCACATGGCAAAGAGAAGAGCGCTTGTCGCATGCGGTTGGCTGTTATGCGTCATGCTGGCCCAGACGCCCTCCATGGTTTGGGGTCTTGGGACTCCGCCAAGGGAACGGGCTGTTCCGGCCGCGCCACGCATTCAGACGCTGCTGGTCGTCCCCGCCCGCTATACGGTCGTTCAAATGGCGTTCGACATCCAGACACTGCGCCCGGTCGAACTTGTCGCCTACGACGACCAGGCGCCCGCAACCGACCCTGTCATTCATTTTTGGGATCGGGATGTTCGCGATTGGATCCGCATCGATATCGAACAGTTCCGGGCCGGCGCCTTGTTTAAGCTTTCACCGGCGGAATCGGTCATTGTCGGAACGGATCAAGCGCTGCCGCCCGGCCTGCTTGACGCCGCAGGCGGAATTCCCGTGCGCAAGCGGGTTGTCGAGATGAACTTGGCTCAAATTGCGAATGCTGTCAACGAGAGTCACGCCTTCAGCGCGCAGGAATGGCAATGGCTAGCCGTCCGTTACAGACTTAAACTGAAGGACTTGAACTACGAGCGGCGCCGTTACGGACGGTTCGGGAAACCGGACACCGCTCGGCGACATGAGGAATCGAAACCTCGCGCGGAACGCGAAGAAGCTCTGCCGCCCCCGATGAAAATCGCGCCTCAGCCTCGACGCTCGGAACCCGATTCTGCGAACGACAGGGAGGATGCGGGGCTCTCGCCGGCGCCGGACGGCATTCCGCCAGTTCCGTCGGTCGAACCCGAACCGCCCGCGCCTTTACCCGAGCCGGTCGATCTCGAGCCGGTCGATCTCGCGTTGCCCGACCCGCACCATCCGGAGATTCCGGAGCCCCGGGAAAAGGATATTCCTCCGGAGGACAAGTAAGGCGCAGCGTCCTAGTTTCGATTACGATTGGCGTGTAGGAGTACGGATAAGAAAATCTGCGAAATACACGAAAGTTTTTCCTGCGCAGAATTTTTTCGCGCTTTTCGCGTGTTTCGTAGTTTCTATCTTAAAAAGATACACCCAAAAAGTGTATGTTATACAACAAGCCGTTAACTGTTCTCACCGGCAAACCGGGTGGACCCAAAATCGTTCAAGGCACTTGGGACAAGAGCATCATGCGAAAAAAAGAAACGAAGACACCCCGCCCCGCCGACTGTCCGCATGCAGCCGAGCCCGGCGCCCATCCCGACCAGGCGCTTCTTGAAGCGAACATGCGACTCTCCGAAGCGTTGACCGAACTTAAACGGCATCAGCAGCAAATCATTCAGCAGGCCCGGCTCAATGCGCTGGGCCAAATGACCAGCGGCATCACGCACGACTTCAACAATGCCCTGATGCCCATTCAGGGGTTTAGCGAATTCCTGCTCAACAATCCCGACATGCTGGACAACAAGCAGGACACCCTCAATATTTTGAAGGATATCCACGCAGCAGCCCGACACGCTTCGGACATGATCCGACGCCTCAGCAACTTCTATCGGCCCTCCGAGGAAACCGAGCGCATCCCCGTCAACATCGAGGAAATCGTGAAGGATGTCGTGTCCATTACCCGTCCCCGCTGGAAAGAGGAAATGGGAGCCCGCGACGTCCAGATCAAGTTCAAGATCGACTTCCGATCCTCCCCCGCCCTCTGCTGCAACGAAACCCAAGTGCGGGAGGCCTTCACCAACCTGGTCATGAACGCCATCGACGCCCTGCCCCAGGGCGGCACGATTTCCATTGACGGCCAGACCGACAGCAAATGGTTCATGATCACCATTGCCGACAACGGCGTCGGTATGGCGCCCGAAGTCAGACAACGCTGTTTCGAGCCGTTTTTCTCGACCAAAGGCAAAGACGGCACAGGCATCGGTTTGGCCATGGTGTACGGCATTGTCCGCAGCCACGACGGGCACATCGAGGTAGCCAGCGAGGAAGGCGCAGGCACCTCGTTTGCCATCCGCCTTCCAACCGATATCGCGCCCTATGCCAAATCCAGATCCCAGTCGCCCCGGCAGCAAGAACCTGAAAACCTGCATATACTGATCGTCGACGACGAACCGTGGTCGCGTAACTTTATGACTCGGCATCTCCGGCACAGCGGACATCGCGTCGTAGCCACAGGCAACGGGGAAGAGGGCCTCGAAAAATTTCAGCAGACAAAATTCGATGTGGTCATTACGGACCGTGCCATGCCGGACATGAGCGGCGATTCCGTCGCTCAACGCATGAAGGCGATCTGCCCCGACACCCCGATCGTCATGGTGACCGGATTTGGAGAAATCATGAAGGCGACCGGAGAAATGCCCAGCGGGGTCGATGAAGTGCTCGGCAAGCCCATCACGCGTACCGAGCTGAGCGACGCGATCGCCAGGGCCGTGGGTGCCTTTGACCCGGTGCCGAGCGGCGCTTAGATAACGCCGTTTGGGAGAGAATCTGGCGATTGGCATTGAGAATAGTTGTATGTGGGTATGTGGGAAAAGCGAGAACTGGACAGACAGGGTTGATCGTTCTCATCCTCAC
The DNA here is from genome assembly GCA_007133745.1 of Kiritimatiellia bacterium. Lineage (GTDB taxonomy): Bacteria > Verrucomicrobiota > Kiritimatiellia > UBA8416 > SLMC01 > SLMC01. Next base: position 1,630 of record SLMC01000457.1, on the reverse strand, counting down.
ATACTCACACACTTTTTGCAGGTGAAGCCCGCCTTAGCGCCTTTCATGGACGAACACGCCGTCGATCAGGGTCGCGTCCACCTCGATGTCCTTGATGTTTTCGGGTCGGGTGTTCAAAATGGGAACGGACAGCACAGCAAGGTCCGCCAGTTTTCCGGGTTCGATGCCGCCCTTGATCCCCTCCTCGAATGCCGCATAAGCCGCGTTCGTCGTATACAGGCGCAACGCGTCCATCACGTCCAGACGCTCGTCCGGCGACATGGGGTGTCCGCTTTGCGTCACGCGATTGACCGCGACATGCACGCCAAGCAGCGGATCGGCCGATGTGACCGGACTGTCGGATCCGGCGGCTGCGACAATCCCGCGCGCCTGAAAGGCGCGTCCGCGAAACATGCGGTTGGCCCGTTCGTCGCCGTAATGGGTGCGATAGGCGTCGCCGAATTCGTAGAGGAAGACCGGCTGTCCGATCGGTACAATGCCGGCTTTTCGGATCCGGTCCATCAGTGCGTCGTCCACAAGCGCGCAATGCTCGATGCGATGCCGGTGATCGGCGCGCGGATTCGCCCGCAACGCCTTTTCGATGGCGGCGACCATCTGCTCGACCGCCGCATCGCCCACGGCATGGGCCGACACCTGATAACCCAGTCGATGGGCCTCGTCCACAAAGGCGTCGAGCGTTGCCTGGTCCATGTACAGAATGCCGCGACTCTCGGGATCCGACGCGTACGGTTCGCGCATGGCCGACGACGGGCCGCTGCTGCTGCCGTCCAGCATGGTTTTCAAGGCGCCGATCCGGAGCCGATCATTGCCGAATCCCGTAAGCACGCCCGATTTCATGAATTCGCGCACATAGCCCAATGTGTCCGAATACGGGCAGGCATAGATCCGTACGCGGATGGCGCCTTCGCGAATGCCCTTTTGGAACAGGCGTAAATGATGGGGTTTCACGCCGACTTCGTGCACGGATGTGATCCCGTACCGGCAAAGCCGTTGGTCGCTCGCTATTAGGCCCCGATAGAATTCCTCGTCGCTGAACGGCATGGCGCGCATCATGCGAACGTTCGCCGTTTCCTTCATCAACCCGTTCATGCGTCCGTCGGCATCGCGGCAGATTTGACCGCCCGACGGATCCTTTTCGTCTTCCCGTACGCCGGCCAAGGCCAAACTGCGCGAGTTATGGACCGACATGTGTTCGCAGGTCCGAACCAGGGCGACGGGATGATCGGGCGCGATGGCGTCCAGTTCATGCCGTGTCGGATGCCGTTTCTCCAAAAGGCGGTTCTGGTCGTAGCCCCAGCCGCGGATGATCTGGCCGGGCGGCGTCTTCGCCGCGGCGTCCCGCACGAGCCGGTAGATGTCCTCCATCGAGCGCACACCGGGATAGCGCAGGGTCAGGCCTAGGTCCTGAACGCCCATGTCCATATGGATATGGGCGTCAATGAAACCGGGAACCAGACTGCGTCCCTTCAGATCGACCACGCGAGTTTCGGGTCCGATCGCATCGGCCATGGCCTCGTTCGTACCGACATGAAGAATGCGGTTGCCCGCTACGGCCGCAGCCTGACAGACACGCGATTCGGCATCGAGCGTAAGGACCTCTCCGTTTCTGAAAACGCAATCGGCTGTTTTT
>SLMC01000247.1 GCA_007133745.1 Kiritimatiellia bacterium | reverse complement strand
GCCGCGTACGTGACCGCCCAAATTGCCGAGTGGTGCGGGCCGGACTGTCGCGAACACAGCGAAAACGTCTCGGAACTGGCCCGTGCCATCGAATGCTATCTTCAGCAGAGGCCGTGCGGCGAAATGGCCGGCTCCCGTCAGGTGCTGGGCCTGGCCTCGCGCGCGCTCGCGTCTATAGGCGAATGCCGGGCGGCCCGCAAGCTGTTCATTTACGGAACGGGCATGGCCGCTCCGTCGGAGTGGCTGGTGAGTTACGGAGATTCGGTTCTGGTTCTGGACTTGAAGCAGGTTACGTTGTGCGACGACAGCAATTTGGAACTGGCCTTTTTCGCCAACTTCGATGCCGCCCTGGAGTCGGTCGCCGATTTCTGGGACGAAACCGACGGACGCGGTTTTCTAGGGTTGCGCCACGTTTGCGCCACGGCCCGATCGCTGCTGGGCTGTGTCGGGAACAATAAACTGCGCCTTCTGGTCGAGGAAATCAAGGAGGCTTGCCGCGCCCGGCTGGGCCAGCTTGCGGACGAGCACGACTGGGAGTATGTTCCCTACGTCATCAACCTCGACATTGCCTGAGCCCATTTCAAATTCGCGGATTTCAGGCGCGCGACCAGTTCCCGGACGATGCGGTCGTCGTCGGCATCGTCGCGTGATTCGAACGTGGCCGAAAACCGCAAAAACGAGCCGGCGTCGTCCCAGGGCACGGTCGAGATCATGTGTTCCCGGATCAGATGCTGCGCAGCCTCTTCCGCATTGGCGAAGGGTGTGGCGCCTGCCGCGATCGGCGCGGGCGTGTAGAGATAGAACGTGCCGCCGGGCATGTGCGCGTCGAACCCGACTTCGCGCAATGCCGCCGTCATCTTCTCGAGACGCGTGCGATAGTGGTTGTGAATCCCGTCGGCCAGCGTCTTGTCGGCAATGCCTGCGCAGGCCGCATGCTGAATGGCCTTGAACTGGCCTGAATCCGTGTTGTCCTTGACTTCCGCATAGGCGCGCACCGCCTTGGCGCATCCTGCCACGAAGCCCAGTCGCCATCCGGTCATGTTGTAGCTTTTGCTCATGGAATGCAATTCCACGGCCACTTCTTTGCCGCCCGGTCGGCTCAAAATGGAAAGCGGTTTGTGCGGCGCATAGGCCAGTGTGGCGTAGGCGGCGTCTTGCACGATGAGGATGCCATGTTTTTGCGCAAAGGCGATCAGGCGGTCGAAAACCTCTTCCGTCGGCGCCGCGCCGGTCGGATTGTTGGGGTAGTTGACGTAAAACAGCTTTGTTTTGGAGGCCACGGCCGGGTCGATGGCGTCCAGATCCGGATGGAACCCGTTTTCCTTGCGAAGCGGGATTTTCACGGTATTCCCGCCCAGATAGCCTGTGTGCGTGGCGAGGACCGGATAGCCCGGCACGGTGACCAGCACGGTGTCGCCGGGGTTGACAAAGCAAAGCGGCAGCATGGCCAGCGCCGGTTTGGATCCGATGCTGTGATTGATTTCGGTTTCGGGGTCCAGGTCGGCGACCCCGAAAAACGTGTCCATGTAGCGTGCCGCCGCCGCCTTGAATTCGGGAATGCCGTTGTCGGCGTAGCCGCGGTTGGCCGGATCGTCCACCGTTTGTTTCAGCCGTTCCCGAATGGCGGTCGGGGCCATGCGGTCGGGTTCGCCCACGCCGAAATCGAGCAGTTCGATGTCGGGATGGCGTTCGCGGCCCGCCGCCTTGGCCCGCTTGATTTTTTCGAACTTGTAAATCTCCGTCGAGGTTCCGAACGACTGGCCGCCGATACGCTCGGCGAAAAGCGTTTGCATATTCATGCTTGAATCGCTCCTTTCCGATGTTTGCCACAAAAGACACGAAAAATCACAAAAAAACCAAGGCCATAGCATCTGGAATTATGGAATATTGGAAGCTTGGAATGTTGTAAACTTTTGAAAGCCAGCGATGGAACCTTTGCCTTGCGTCTGCCTGACGCGCAGTGCGTTGTAGAATTTACGACAGAGGAAATCACCGTTTCGGCTTGCTATTATTATTCCAATATTCCCCCATTCCATTATTCCATGGGATGACAGTGTTTTCTGTTTTATTGCTTGAGCCCCTTTTCAACATTCAGGTTATAGGCGCTCTTACGTTACAAGAAATCCTTCGTCTGCGGTAAAAACCTAGGGCAGGCGATTCAGGTTGTCAAGGGCTAACGCTTATCCCTTTGTCCGGCAGCCGCCTGGCGCAGGCGTTTGCGCCGCCGCCAGGCCAGCATGGCGAGCAGCAGCGCCAGCACGCCGAGCCCGATCAATTGATCGTTCATCCAGCCAACCGCCGAAATTACCTGGTTGGAAAAGAAAAGCCAGATCACAATGGAGGTAAAGGTTCCCAGCGCGGCGGAGACGAGCGTCACCCAGGATTTCAGCCCCATGGAATAGCCCAGAATGCTGCCGGCCAGCACGCCAGTCATCCAGAAGGGAAGCCATACGAACATGAAAACGCCCAGCGCCTTGAAGCGTCCGATGCGATCCATGCTTCGCTGCGCCGATTCGAAGACCCGTCGCATATGTCGCTGAAACAGCGGGGTTTCGAAAAAATGCTCATAGGCGAATACGAAAACGGGATACGCCAGCAGCATCAGGACCAGATCGCTGACGGTTGCCAGAATCAGAATGATTGCGGGATGCAATCCCATGGCGAGGCCCTGGACTACGCTGACGCCTTTGCCGGCAATCATATGCGCCACGGCCATTGCGAAAATGCTTTGCCACATGGGGTGGTCGGTATAGGCCAGAACGGCAAGCAGACCGACCGATCCGATCAGCGCCAAACAGCCCAACGCGAAAATCAATCCGTATTCGGATCGCAAAAACTCGCCCCGAATCGTCTTGCGGGAAAACCAAAAACTGTTCCACGACTTCATGTTCGCATGGGTCGTTATCGCCTTCGTCGTCTAGCCAATCGGCTGGAGAGCATGCCCGAGAGCACGGCGTCGAGGCGTTCGTCTGTGCAGATATCGTTGAGATCGTAGCGGAATCTGGAGCAGACTTCGCGAATGGCTCCGAGATGGCTGTCCCGTTCTCTCATGTAGGCGTGAAGCAGGTCTTCCGGATCGCACAGGAGGCGTCCTTCACCCTCGAGTCCGCGGAAGATGGTCTGGCCGATAAACGGGAAGTCGCGTTCGGTAGGGTCTTCGATATGGAAGAGCATGACATCGTGTCCCATGAAGCTCATTTGCCCCAGTCCCTTGGCCAGTGTATCCGCTTCGTCCACGAAATCGCTGATCACGGTGACGATGCCCTTGTTTTTCATTTGGGGCGCTACGGTCAACAGGGCGCGTCCGATATCGGTTTTGATTCCGGACGAGGCTTTGCCCATGACGTCGACGATGTTGCGGAAGTGGGTGCCTGACCCTTTGGCGCCGAGAAACGTCCGTACCTTGTCGTCGAACAGGGTCAATCCGAAGGTGTCTTTTTGATTCATCATCAAGTAGGCCATCGTGGCGACGAGCGTGGCGGCGTATTCGAACTTGGACATGGCGGCCTCTTCGCTCTTGAAGAACATCGAGGCGCTGGTGTCCACAAAGAAATACATCGGCATGTTGGTTTCCGCCTCGTACTGCTTGATGAAAAAGCGGTCCGTTTTGGCGTAGACTTTCCAGTCGAGGTGCTTGGTGTCGTCGCCGGTCACGTATTGCCGATGCTGCGCGAATTCGGTACTGATGCCGCGCAGCCGGCTTTTGTGTATGCCGACCATCAGGCTTTCGACCAGGCGAAAGCTGCGGACTTCCAAGCCCTTGACACGGCTAATAATGTTTGGATCGAAGATGTCGGGCATGGGACGGTTCCCCTGTTAAGCGGCGGTCATGGCAAGCAGTTCGTCAACGATTTTTTGGCGGGTAATGCCTTCGGCCTCGGCCGCGAAGTTCGGTTGGATGCGATGGCCGAGGACGGCATGCGCCACCTCCTTGACATCTTCGACGGTGACTTGATTGCGGCCGTCGAGCACGGCCACGGCCTTGCCGCCGATGACAAGATACTGGCAGGCGCGGGGGCCGGCGCCCCAGGACACCCATTTTCGGATGTAATCCGGCGCGTTCGGCGTGTCGCTGCGGCTGGATCGGACGAGCTTGAGGATGTAGTTGACCACATCGTCGCCGATCAGCACTTTGCGTACCAGGTTTTGCAGCTCGATGATTTGTTCGCCGTTCAAAACGGGCTGAACATCCGCCTTGTATCCGGACGTGGTCATGTCCAGAATTTGTTTTTCCTCCTGCTCTTTGGGGTAGCCCACGTTGACTTGGAACATGAAGCGGTCCATTTGCGCTTCAGGCAAGGGGTACGTGCCTTCCTGTTCGATGGGGTTCTGCGTGGCGAGCACGAAGAAGGGGGGGGGCAACGGGCGGCGATCGCCGCCGACGGTGACCTGACGTTCCTGCATGGCTTCCAGCAGGGAGGCCTGCGTTTTGGGCGGCGTTCGGTTGATTTCGTCGGCCAGCAGCATGTTGGTGAAGATCGGGCCTTCGATAAAGCGGAAGGTGCGTTCGCCGGTGTTTTTGTCTTCCTGGATGACTTCGGTTCCGGTGATGTCCGAGGGCATCAGGTCGGGCGTGAACTGGACGCGTTTGAAGTTCAGGGACAAACTGGACGACAAGGTGCTGACCAGCAGGGTTTTGCCGATACCGGGCACACCCATCAGCAGGCAGTGGCCTTGCGAAAAGATGCTGACCAGAACCAGCTTGACAACGTCGTTCTGGCCGACGAGCGCTTTGCGGACCTGCGCGTCGATGGAGCTGTAGGCTTCGTGGAGCTTTTTGATTTTGTCCATGTCCTCGGAGGTCCATTCCTCCTGCTGGGTCATGATGTAGGGTGTTTCGGGCTCTTCCGGCCCTTTGGGGGCCGAGGGAGGAGGCAACGCCGAGGTTGCGTCCGCCTGGGATTCGTCCGCGGCTTCATCCTTCGAAACGGAAAAGACGGTTCCGCACTTGCCGCATTCGACTTCCTGACCGATCATGTCGGCTTCGCTTTCGTAGGTCTGCCCGCATTTGCTGCATTTGAATCTCATGGCCGTTCTCCTTTGTTCATGATGTTGTTTTCTTCAAAAGTCCCGTTAATCTTTTCAAGCGTATTCGAAATGTTCCGTTACGAGGCGGCGGCCGAAGGCCGACGTCTTTTAAGCAGTGCGGCGGAATCTTTCAGCCATGTTTTGAATTTTCGTTTTTCCGTCTTTTTTCTTTCGCCCAGATTGAGGATGTCGCGCGTCCAAAAGGATGTTTGCGGGACGGTTTTGGCCAAGGCGTCCCGGATCATGGCCTGCAGCACGTAGCGGCAATCGCGTCCCTTGGCCTGTGCTCGGAAGTCTACGATCAGGCGATGGGCCATGACCGGCTGGGTTACTTCCATAATATCCTGCTTGGCAACGTGCTGACGGCCGCGCGAAAGGGCAATGACCTTGGCCAGCTTGATCAGGGCCTGCGCGGCGCGTGGCGAGGCGCCCAGTCGGACGTTGTCGGCGACTTCCCTGCAGGCGTCGATTTCCTTCGGACGGCTGGATCGGACAATGGACATGGCGAAAGCTTTGACTGAAGGCACCACGGGCACTTCCTGGGCCAGGGCCTGCATGGCCAGAATGGTTTCGGGGTTGGTTACCGCCTGAATGTTCGGGACATACGTGCCCGTAGTGCTCTGGATGATCGCCTTTTCCTCGGGTTCGGTAGGGTAGTCCTGTTCGATCATCATGATGAAGCGGTCCACTTGCGCTTCGCCGAGCATGAAGACGCCTTCATGGTCCAGCGTGTTCTGCGTGGCTACGATCATGAAGGGCTTGGGCAGGAAATAGGTTTCGCCGCCTATAGTGACCTGCTTTTCCTGCATGACTTCGAGCAGGGCCGCCTGGGTGCGCGCGGGGCTGCGGTTGACTTCGTCGGCCAGTACCATGTTGGCGAAGACGGGGCCCTTGAAGAAGTGGAAATTCCGTTCGCCGGTTTCGATGTTGTGTTCGAGCACTTCGGTACCGGTAATGTCGGTCGGCAACAGGTCGGGGGTGAACTGGATGCGGCCGTTCTCGAGCCCGAGTATTTCGGACAGCGATGTGACGATCAGCGTCCGTCCGAGCCCCGGGAATCCTTTCAGCAGCACGTGGCCACCGGCGAATACGGCGGCCAGCAGGTGGGTGACGACGCGGTCCTGACCCATGACGACTTTGGCCATTTCCTTGCGAATCGCATGGAAAGTGTCGTAAAACTCCTTGGGGGATATGGCTTTTTGGCTCATCATGCCCTTTCGTTAAGTATCCATGCCTTTATTGTCCGGCGAATTTCAGTACGCGCGCCGAGCCCCAGTTGGCTACGTCGCCGAGGTCGAGATCGTCGCCGCAACTGACCTTAAGCGTCAGATGCTTCACGCCTTTGACGGGTACGGAGACGGACCGCGGGGTCGGGTCCGAGCCGCGGACCAGAGGACTGGTATAGAGCGTTTTCCCGTCGGCGATCACTTCGAAAATCACGGAGCCGCGGTCGCGCATGCGCGTGTCGATGCCGATGTCGGATCGGAATTCCTGAAATTGGCCGTTAAGCAGAAAGGTCAGTTCCGAATTCGCATGGACGCCGATACCCCATGGGTAGCGTCTGCCCGCGATGGACAGGCTGTCCCGCTGGCAATTGCGGTCCATCTGATAGGGCTGCGGAGGCGCCAGGATGGTTTGCTCCTTGACTTTGACAGGGGTAAGTTGAGAGAGATATTGCACTTTCCCGCCCATGACTTGAACTTGGCTGATTTCGTCCAGAGGGATTCTGAGCGGGACGTCCGGGAGCCAGTCGGTTTGCAGAGTCCACTGCCGAAAGCGGATGTCCGTGAGGCGGCCCAGCAGCAGCGAGCGATCCCGGCCCGAGATGGCCAGCATGACTTCGCCGGCCCATGGTTTGGGTTTGGCGCGCATGGCGTCCGCCATGCGAACTCCGCGCAGATAATGAATGTTGAACGGTCGGACTTGCAACAGGTCGTCAATGTCCATGTGCAGGGCCGTTCGTTCCAGTTGCCGCACCACACCCGATATTTCGGATCCGCGCCGATCCACCAGCGCGTCCCGGTTCACAAGACTCGGCGTGGCCTGACTTTCGACCAATTCTTCGGCCCTGAGGCTGGCGAAGCCGATCATGGGCAGGGAAACGAATCCTTTGACATGGGTCAGGTCGATGTTCACCATGCCGGCCATGCCCGTGTCCACAATGACTTTGTCGCCGCGGTTCCCCAGGATTTGTCCGCGCAGCTGGCCGCCGTTGATGAAGCGGAATTCCTGTGTGCCGCTTTGGACAAGAAGCGGATCCCGGCCAAGAAAACGGATGGCTACGATGTCTTCGATACGGATGATCTGTTCCTTGCCCGTGGGCAGAAACACGCCTATTTCCCCTTTTTGCGTGACGCGTTGCACCAGCCCGTAGACGCGGGTGTTGTCGTACAGCCATATTTCTTCCGCGCGAGTCTGAAAGGCCGAGAAGAGCCACAGTGCGCACACGCTCAAAAACGCATATCGGACCGATCGGGGTCTCATGATCATTGCATACCCTCCTGCTGCAAAAATGACGCGTAGTAGGCCGAGATCAGCGCCTTGTATTTTTCAGGAAGCTCCTGGCTCAGGGCTCGAATCATGATGGCGCGGACTTCCTCGGGAAGACGCGTGTCCTTCTTGAGCTGTTCCAGCAGGAACTCGGCGGACTGGCGCCGCTCCCATTCCTCTTGCGAGACTTCTTCGTGAACGATGGGCTTTTCAGCCGCCAGTTCCACTTCCGACCGTTCGCGTTCGCCGAGCAGGTTGCGAATGTTCTGGAATGTTCGGGCCAGCAGCGAGACGGCGTTTTCGTTGGCGGCAATAGCGGCGTCGGCGTCCTTTTCCAGGGCGGCCAGGGACACGCCCTGGAACCCTGCCAGAGCGCCCACGCCGCTTTCGTCGATGCGGGCTTTGATGTCGGGCGTGAGGGTTTCAGATTTCTTGACGACGCCTTTCATCAGTCCAGCGGCTTTTTCGTAGTTCTTTTCGGTACGGGCGCGATTGATTTTTTCCAGATCGGCCAGTGTGCCTTGGGCGTCCTTGAATTCGGCGAGGCGACGGGCTTTTCTCAAGACGTCGTTCTGAACGAGGGTGGCGTAGTTGATGTCGTTGACCATGTCGGCGACGGTATCCAAATCCTCGTTTCTGACCACGAATTTTCTGTCGAAGGCGTCTTTGCCGTCGCGGCGTTTGTTTTCTTCGACGGCTTCGCTCACGACTTTGCGCAAGGACACGAAATTCATGGAGTCCCTTAGCGTGGACATGCTGTCGGACTGGATGTGCTGGGTGTGATTGGCGATCAGCCGTTCGCGAATGAGTTTGAGGGATTGCTCGAATTCGGTTTTGACCTCGGCAATCGTGTCGCGCACGGGCTTGTCTTCGGGGGCGTCGGCTTCCTTGATGGCCAAATCGGCCATTTCGATGGCATCGGTCTGGAAATCGGCCAGAATAAACTGTTTCAGGCTTACATAGCGCGGCATTTCCTTTTCGGAGCTGTTTTCGTGCAGGTATTTCGTGCGGGCCAGAACGCTGTCCTGTATGGTCCATGCGAGGTCGAGGGCCATGGAAAGCTTGTCGCTGCCGATCGGCAGGGCGGCCAGCATTTCCTGCGGGGTCATGCGTTCGGCGGGCTCGTCGTCTGCGGCTGAAGCGACGAGCAAATCTTCTTCTTCGGGTGTTTTTTTCTCGACCCGCACGACGTCTCCGAGGGTTTCGACGGGGGCCATGGCAAGCGTGATTTTGGGGTCCTCGTCCACCCTCTGGCCGGCGAGGATAAGGCCGCCCCGAACGATGTCCAGAATGTGCAAGGCGGCTTGCTGATCCTTGATGATCTGGTAGGGTTGACTGTTGGCGATGGCCTTGGCGGCGCGGTCGAGGTGGTCGTTGACGCGGTGGTCGCGCAGCATTTTGTAGGCGATGTCCAGCGGCTCCTGAATGCTGGTGCGCCGTTGAAGTTCGGCATTGGCTTTCATGAAGACCAATTGTTTTTCGAGTTCGGTTTCCACGTCGAACATGGTTTTCTGACGGCTGCCGAGCGTGAGCAGCAGATCGACATCGCTGTCGGCGAGATCCTGAATTTCGACGCCGATGAATCGCGGGGCGATAGCCTCGGTGAGCTTGAGGATCTCGTCCTGTTCTTCGTGCAGCATGGTGGTGCGCACGGAGGTGATTTGCAGATCGAGCCAGTCGAAGAGTTTCTTGAGGGCCCGCTCCAGATGGAGCACGGCGTATTTTTGCGGGTCCTTGAATTCGCCGTAGGCCTGGGAGCGCTTGGTTTTCAGGGGGGCCGGCAGCGCTTCGTCGGCTGTTCGGGGGCGGGCTTCGCGCATTTTCGAGTCGATGACTCGATGGAAATCGTCGGTAACGCGTTGGAGATTGGCGATAATGTCGTTCAGTCGGGCCGACATGAATTCGCGGTGCATGTCGTTCTGTTCGTAACTGGCGGTCAGGTCGCGCAGATGCATGCTCATGGCCCGAGCGGCGCGAATGGAGGAGTTTTGCTTGTCGGTCATGTCGGTCCAGAGCGGATCGTTTTCGTCGCCGGTTCCCTTGGCGGCCCATTGAGCTCCGATCCGCCAGGCTTGAAGCTGGTTTTCCCATGCGATGCGCGCTTCGGCCTCGATAGCGCGCGCCCGTTCGATGGATTCCAGATGGAATTCGCTGGGGCGGATGAGATTGATTTCGAACGCTTGAGATTCCGTTATGCCTTTGCCTGTGGGGTTGACATCCTTGGCGCGAACGAAATAGCGTATGATGCCGGATTCCGGGATCTGTTCGGTTTGGTTCAGATCCCACGTGAAGCGCGCTTCGCTTTGCTGGCCGCGCTGTGGAATGGGGCCGGTGATGGTGTTATCGAGTTCGCGGGGTTCGTCGTCGCCCTCGGCTTGATAGAGGAACTGGACCTGTTCGAGTCCGTAATCGTCGGAGGCGCGGAAGGCGATGTCGACGGACGCTCTGCGAGTGGCGCTGACATTGCGGCCCGGCGACAGAATCTCGACTTCCGGCCGCATGTCCGGAATGACGCGGATATCGTAGACTTCGGGGCGGACTTCGCGATAGCCGTGCTTTTCGTACAGTTCGACGCGGTAGGCGCCTTCCCGTTCCAGGAAAAGCTGGTGTTCGAACTTTTCTCCGTCTCTATGCCGGGTCATCTCGACCGGATCGTCCTCTTCGAAGATGAAGAGGGCTTTCTGAAGTTCCATCGAGGATTCGATTTCCAGCCGTACGCGGGTTCCTTCCAGACCGTTGAGCTGGCCGCTGGGCAGCGAGCGGTTGGGGATGCCGGCGTAGACCGGGTATTCGTAATGGGCGGTAATGCCGCGAATATAGGGGCGTTGAATGATTTCGACCTGATAGGTGTCGGTGACGTAATCGCCGCCGCGAATGTAGAACCGGACGGGTTCTCGAACTTCCTGAAAGACATATCTGAACGTGTCGTCGTCGCCAACGGGGATGTTTTCCCGAATCCAGTGTCCGGAGGTGTCGTCGCGGTAGGCGAGTGTGATCTGGGGCGGCTTGACGCCGGAGACCAGGCCCTGAACGGGGAGAGATTCCAGCGCGGGAATGGTCCAGCCCCGTTCGGGCTCTTCCACGACAATGGTGGTACGGTGCGGCCAGCGCAGGCTGGTAAAGGGGTTGAAGAATCGAATCAGCCCGATGGCGGCATGACGGGGCAGGGGCAGGCAGAGCAGGACGAAGGCCAGGGCGGTCATGCCCATCCACTTGGTCCATTGCCGTACACGGTTCTTTTCGATGGTTTCGGCCTTTCGGGCCTGTTCGGCGATGGGCGCAATGCCTTGAATGGAATTGTCGGCGAGATCTTTGCCGACGGGTGTTTGGGTTTCCTGAATGTCTTGCCCTTCCATGAGTTCGTAAAGGTCGAGCAGCATGGCTTGTTCCGCAGGCATGACGGAATCGATATAGTTGAGCGTTTCCTTCTTGGCCCAGTGGCGCGACAGGGGCTTGACGAGCGTCCACCAGGCGGTGGCGCCAAGCAGGCCGAGATAGATCAGGAGGTTGGCAAGCCGCCAGACCGTCCTGAAGTGGACCCACCAGTCGAGGAAAAGGAACAGGGGCAGCAATGCGAGTCCGAGAATGACCAAGCGGGCGATGCCCACACGGAGAAGCGCGGCTTTGAGTTTGGCCTGGAAAGCCAGGCAGAGCCGGTTGATCTGTTTGATGTCCATAAATATCTCCTATCGCTCGTAGATGGGCAGATAGCCGAACGGCGCCTGCAGCGCGATGGCGGCCATAGCGGTCACGTAGACGGTATTGTCTCTGTGATCGGCGAACTCGCCGTCCTTTCTACGGGATGCGTTCAGGATTTCGGTCATTTTTCGGTACCATGGAATGAAGTAGGCGTCGCCGGACGCGTACATGGCCAGGCTGGCGTAAAAAATGCCGTAAACGAAGTATTCGCGATCCAGAATATCCTGCACTGTGTAGCGCTGATAGTCGTAGGCGATGCGGTCGCGGGCCGGCGGGATCAGGATATGGTCGAGATTGCCCGCGTTGGCCAGCGCGATGATGCCCGTTCCGCCCATGCTGGGATTCGAATGCAGCCCCCAGTAGCGGTAGCGGAAGGTGCCGTCCGGCAGGGCGCAGTTTTCGACGAATTTAACGCCTTTGTTGATGACCTCCTGGGAAACCGTGAATCCGGATTTCTTGGCTGTGCGCAGAACCCACAGCGCGTTGGCGGTTACGGAAACGTCGCTTTGTCCTTCGGAGGAATACTGGTAGCGCCAGCCGCCATCCAGCTTTTGGCTTTGTTGCAGCACTTCGACGGCGCGTCCGATGACGCTGCGGGGCTCCGTTTCCCATGGCATATCGCCGAAAGCCAGAAGCAGGGTCAGCGTGGAGAGCATGTGCTCGTACATGGGACCGTAAGGATTGGCGCCTTTGCCCACGATGACGCCGCTGGACTGGACGTTGCGGAGCAGGAATTCCACGCCGCGATCGATTTGCCGTCCGTATTTGCCGATGCGGGGACGGCTGCCGTCGGACATGAACGCCAGAATGCAGAGCGAGGCGACGCCGGTATTCGATTGGAAATCCTTGTCCGACCATCCGCCGTCGGCATCCTGGGCTTGCACGAGATAGGTCAGGGCCCGGTCGATCATGATTCTGACGTCGTCGGTAAGGAGTTCGTCGGCTATGGCGGTGCGCTCGGTCGCCCTGGGAAGCACGAGGAATGCGGGGTCTTCGCCGGGAAAGGCCGGGCCTTTTTCGAGGGCCTTTTTTCTCATGAGTTCATCGGCGACTTGGTCGGCCCGCTTGGCTTCCGTCGTTTCCTCTTTCTTATCGTCCGCCGGGCCAGGGCTGGCCAGCGAAGCGACGAGCCATGCGGCCAGCAGTATTTTGCCCAGGGAACAGGCTTTGTGCGTCCTCATAGCAACCCCCACCATTTTCTCAACGACCATTCGGCTCCGATCAGGAGCAGGAAGAGGAACAGGAATCCGATCCCGTCCCACAGTTCGACCATGACGGAGCGCCGGAGCAGTTGGTAGTCCGTCGGAATTTCGTCCACGAGCGATTGGATTTCCTGCATGTTGCGGTAGTCGAAATACTTGCCGCCCGTGTGTTCGGACAGATCGCGCATGGCGTCGAGATTGGCGCTGGTGTCGCGATGCTCGAGCGACTGCATGTGGACCCGGAAGGCGTGCTGAACATCGAAGAGCGGTCGGGCATCGGAATCGCCGCCGGGCGCGGCCTGGGAGCAGCGCACGACGGTGCTGCCGACGCGGCGCGCGCGGTAGTCGCCGGTGTAGAGCATGCGTCCGCCGGGATCGGGCTGGAGCGGCACCATTTGCTCGTCCTGCTGCGGGGTCGTGACCGAGGCGAAGATGGGAACGCCGCGCAGTTGGGCCATGAGAGCGGGATCGAGGACGCGCAGACGGATCTTTACGTTTTCGCCTGGCGAATAGGTGGTGCGGTCGGTATCGAGCGAAACTTGCTGCTGCGACCCCTTAAGGCGGGTTTCGCCGAGATAGCGGATAGCGCGCGTCCAGAGCCGGTCGTAGTCGAAGCTTTCGTAGGGGAACCGCCAGCGCCACAGGCTGTTCAGTCCGGAATAGAGGACGGCGCCTTCGCCATAGCGCTGGATGACCATCAGGGGCGTGCCGCCGGATGACAAGCCGCCTTCGCCGCCGTCGCGGGTTTCGAGCAGGGTGACGGCTTCGGGCTTGGCGCGCTGGGCGGGATGATGCCAGAAGAAAGTCGGAAAGGTTTTCCAGATTTTTTCGTTTTCCTCGGAATGGCTTGACGCGAGCATGATCGGGTGATCCCGTCCGATCGGCGTGCGTTGCACCTCGATTTCGCGCTCGAACGTTTCGAAATAGTTGGGCATGAGATTGCGGTCGATATCGACGGGGAGCAGGTTGCGCATGCGAACGGCATGCACCTGGATGAACTTGGCCATGCCGTGGTTGCGTCCGCCGATGATCAGCAGGCCGCCGCCCCGTCGCACCATGTCGTCGATGCCGGTAATTTGCTGGGTGGAAAGCTTGTTGGGGTCGGCATCGAAGAGGATGGCTACGTCGTAGCGCTGCCAATCGGCCAAATCCTCGGGGAGCCGCCGCAGCGTGGCGTTGCCTTGCTGGACGTAGTCCACGTCGGCGTTTTGCAGCCAGCAGGACAGTTCGACGACCGGATCGCGCAGCAGGGCGGGGACGAGGTAGAAGTATTCGCGCGTCGGCTCGCCGGCGATCATGATAATGCGCAGGGAGCGGCGAACGATTTTGACATGGACGGTGTATTCGTTGTTTTCCGTGTTGACTTCGTCGGGCTGTATGGGAACCTTGAGCTTGAACTCGCGCACGCCTTCCGTTTCCGGGACTGTGGCGATGGGGATGCGGTTTTCTCCGCGCCTGAGCGTGACGCGGCGGCTGGCGACCTGTTCGCCTTCCTCTTCCAGAACCAGGGTGGTGGTCAATTGATCCTGGATCTGGTTGTTGATTTTGACATCGAATATCAGCACGTCGCCCAGGCTGCCTTCGGGGTCGACCAGCACTTCGTCGATGCTCAGGTCGCGCAGCGGATGTTCCGTGCCGAAGACGACGGTATGGACGGGAACGCCTGCCCGCTCGGCCTGGACGCTGGCCATGTCGATGGCCATGCCGCCGGTCTGCCGTCCGTCGGTCAAGAGAATGATGCCGGAAATCTTGTCTTCCGACATGTTGCGAAGCGTATCGGCGAGGGCGTCGCCGACATTGGAGTATTCGCCGGTGGGGACGCGCGCGTTGGCGAAGATGTCGTCGCGGCTCAAGGCGGCCTCCCGGCGGCTTTCGCGGTGCGGCAATTCGCGAAGCAGCGCCAGCATGTCGGAAAAAGTGAAGATTCTCACCCGATGCGTGAGGGTCAGCGGGTTTTGAAGGGTGTGCACGACGTTCTGCGCCGTGTCATAACGGCTGCGCTGGTCTCTCGGAGCCGATTGAACAAGCGGATTGTCAAGCGTGTCCGGAAATTCCATGCTAATGGATTCGTCCACGACGAAGGCGACGGCCGGAAGCCGGCGGGTGGTGTGGACGAGGGTGACTGCCGGGCGGGCCAGGGCCAGAATGGCCAGGATGACGACCAGAATGCGAAGAATCCAAAGATAGCGTTTTTGGGTCGGGGTCAGGCGGCGGGCCTGCAGGGCTTCTCTGCGGTAGAAATTCGCGTACACGAACAGCAGCCCGATCCCGACGACAATCAGGAACAGGATAAACGCTTCGCTGGTTAGCATTGTAGGCTTCATGCCGTTCTGGTTCTCCTCGCTCTGCGGCGTCCGTAGCGCATGGCCAGATAGGCCTCGGCGCCCAATACGATTAGCAAAATCCAAAGGATCCACTGCGCAAACTCCGTGATGGAATGGAGTTTAGCCGCCAGATCCTCGACGGGAATGTCGGGGCTGACCCACGTGTGATGGCCGCGGCCGAACGCGCTTCTGAATTCGGCCTCGGACATGCGGCTGAGGTCGCCTTCCTCGGACCGTTGATTGACGATGAAACGGGTTCTGGGCACGACGCCCGGCATGGTATCGACAAAACTGTAAACGCCTTGTTGATCCGTCTGGTCGAAGCGGACAAACCAGGCTTCGGTATCGCCTTCCCGGCTTTGGGGGGTCAGGCGGGTTCGCTGACCGTTGGGGAGCTGGACGATGAGGTGCTGGGCGCTGACATAGACCGTTTGTTCGAAAACATCGCCGACATCGAGGTTGACGTCCCTGTCCGGATTGCCGACCAGATAGCGCAGCATGTCCTGGATCAGAATCGGGTATTCGATGACGGCCGGCAGATAGGTCCAGTTGACGCTGGCGGTGGTATTGGCGAGCATGACGCGTCCGCGTCCGTGTTCCTTTTCAATGAGAAACGGCGTTTGGTCCGAAAGCGCAAGGGCTACGCGCGATGCTGCAGGGGTTTCAAGGTTGTACGTGCCCAGAAAGCGCGCGTCGCGCGCTTCGCTGGCGGCCAGGGCGTACAGCGCGGGGTGGGTGGATCCTCCGAAAGAGACAAAGGGGCGTTCGTCGTCGCGGTCGGCTGTGCGGGCGAGAATCCGGCGGTCCAGAATTTTTGCGGGCAGCGGGCCGGCGCCGTCCTTGTGGAAAAATCGGTTGTAGTCGTAGGCGTTGATGTCGGGGCCGAGAAAGAACCAGAGGGCGCCGCCATCGGTTGCGAATTGTTCCAGGCGCGTGGCGGTTCGTTCGTCGAGAGAGGCCAGTTGCGTGACGATGACGACCGGATAGTTGTCTAGATTTTCGAATCGCAGGGCGGACGGGTGAACGGCTTTGGCTGAAAAGCGCGTGATTTTTTCCATGGCCGGATGGGTCGGCGGGGCGATGGCTCTGGCCAGATAGACGCTTTCCATGCCGAGCGGGTCTTCTGTTTCCTGGGCGGCGTCGTCCGGCATGCCGGGGACAGCTATGGTAAAGGCCGCGGTTTCGTCGATAATCAGAATGGGGAAATAGTCGGGAACCGTGCAAAGGTAGGCGCGCTGGTTGTCGATCAGGTGCTGGTCGCCATCGACCACGACTTCCACGAGATTTTCGCCCACCTGCGAGAATTGGTAGTCGAAGTTGACGACGGCGGCGTTCTCGCCGGGCGTGAAATAGCGGACGGCTTGCTGTTTTCCGTTAACCACCAGGGAGATGGATGGATTGGCATCGGCAGGCGGAGTTCCCCATGTTTCGACCCTGGCCTGGAAGGTGACCGGCAGGCCGGTGGAGAGCACCTGTTCGGTCGGGCGCAGGTCGGTAACGATGTAGTTGAATTCGTGCTGGCTGCCGACATCCACCATGTAGATGTCGTTTTTGGCGGCCAGATCGCGCAGGTGCTGCGTGGTTTCGGCGGCAAGCCCGCCGGGCCGCGCCCATGTGTATTGCTGGAAGTCTGAGAAAAAGTAGATTTCGGCCTCTTCTTCCCGCGTGCGGTCGAAATAGTCCTTGATCCAGCGCAACGCGTCGGTGGCGGGCGCGGCGCCGAGCGTGGCGCGCATGGAATCCACTTGTGCCGCCGCCGTGTGGGTGTCGGTTTCCATCTCGATAACGCCGTCGGCCCGGGCGCCGAGCTGGAGAACGGTGATCAGCGCGTCGCCTTCGACTCCGCGGATCAGGCCGGCCGCCCGTCGTTGAGCCACCCCGAAGGCGGTGGTGACCCCGACCTGCTGGTGCATGCTGGCTGTGGCGTCGAGCGCGATCACCAGATGCCGGCGCTTGCCGCCTCCCATCATGCCGCGCCTCATTTGCGGCCGCGCGAGCGCCAAGGCGAGAAGAATGAGAAGGATGGTTCTGACAATCAGGAGAATGCGGTCCTGTCGCTTGATGTTTTCCTGTTCCTTGTTGCGCAACAGGAAACGAAGCGTTGGCAGATCCACCTGGCGTTTACGGCGCCGGAACAGCCATTCGATGATCCAGGGCAGGCTGGCCGCCAGAACAGCCAGCAACATTAAAGGGTTTGCGAAAAAAGCCGCCACAAACACTCCCGACAATATGCGGATTGCACGCGAATCCGCGAAATTCAACAAGGTTGCATTAGTATGTCTGGCAAGCCATAACAGCTTGAAAAGAGATTGTCAATAGGCTAAATGAATTTAATGGGAGAGCATAACGGAATTTCGTCCAAGCAGGGAAACAGATGCGTTGAAGCGAAAAAAGCGGAGTGCGCTCCGAATGGCGCTTAGATAACGCCGTTTGGGACCGAATCTGACGATGGGCATTGAGAATCCTTGTATGTGAGTGTGTGGGTGTGGGAGTGTGTGGGGAAAGCTAGAACTGGACGGCAGGGTTGATCGTTCTCAT
>SLMC01000129.1 GCA_007133745.1 Kiritimatiellia bacterium | reverse complement strand
TTTTTGAGCGCCAGGAAGATTTTCAGCGCCAGAGAGTAGCAGATCTATTTCGTAAGCCTTTGATTTAAGGCGCTAAAGGCTTTATGGCAGCTCGCGCACGACAACGTTGTCGATCTTGAACTCGGCGCTGCCTTCGGTCATTGCCGCAACGAGCGCGATATGCGCGAACGGTTCTTCGATGTTGAACACGGCTTGCTGTTTCTCGTTAACAAAAACCACGAGCGTATTGTCCCGTACCCGGCAGGTCACGGTTTGCCATCCCGGCCGAATCGTTGTGGACTTGGGAGCGCCGACCGTTGAGTAAAAGGCCTGCGCGACGGGAGCCAACGACTTAAAGAGTTCGATACGCATGATTTGTTCGCCGCTCAATCCGACAGGTGCGTACCAGTCCCAAGATATTTCAAAATGTCTGTTTTGCAGATTCTTGCGCAGGCCGATATAGGCTGGAGCCGGGGTGCCGTCTTCGAGCGTCGGAAGCAAACAGCTCAGGCCGGCGCTCCGATCTTTCCCCGCCTTTTCGATCACGCGCCACTCGCCCTGCAGCGGAATCCAATGGCTTTGCAGGCCCTGCTCGAAATCGTCCTGGAACAGTATGCCGTCGGGCCGGATGGCACCGGCAGCCGACGCGGCGGCAACGGAATCCGAGTCGAATGCGCCGTCCATATCGAGGTCGAAAAACTCGACGGCGCATTGTTCCGCATAGACGCCGACATAGCCGACGGGCCGTTTCGGGATCGTTGTGTTTTGCGGGGTGCGCTCGAATTTCTCCGTTTTCCAGCCCTGCTCGCGATGGCCGTCCGGCCACACTTCGAACTCGCGTACGTGGAGCGTGTCGCGATGCGCGTGCAACTGGAACCGAACCCGGATATTGAGCAACGTGTTCTTGGCGAGCATGGGCGGAATCAGGTCCGGCGGAACATTCAGCGCTTCCATGTAGCGCCCGCCGCCTTCAACCGGGTACAGGAAGGCAACGCCGAGGGTCGGACGCGCGCCCGTCCGCGTCACGCGCGCCTGGCAACGGAACTCGCCTGACAAAAGACGCAACCCGGCTGCCACAGCCAACCCGGTGGCGTCCGCATCGTCCTGCACGAGCGCATAGCCGTCGTCTTTCCGTTCCATGCGCCACGCGCCGCCCCGGAAAATCGTCTGCTGGAATGCCATGTGGGCGGCATGACGAATGCTTGGCTTCCGCTCCTCATCAACCTTGGCCATATCGAAGTCCAGTTCGGCCAGCCACGTTAATGCGTTGGCAGGAACTGGCGTGTTCAGCAAATGGCAAAAGGCGGCGGCGCCGTCCGTTACGGGCGCAGTCTGGCCGGGCCCGATCGTGAGCAGCGTTTGTCCCATTTGCGCACGCACCTGTCCCTCGAACACGCTGACAAATTCACGGCCGCCACTTCGGCCCGCCAGTAGTCGGGTGCCAAGAATGTCCGCTCGCGTTCCATTCGGGAACACGATCCCGATCGGCGTTTTTTGGGGCGCAACATCCATATAGGCAAGGCCTTCCGCCAGGTGAAGCGCGTTCGCGCCGCTAATCCGGTCTTCTCGCCAGTCTAGGGACGAAGGGCCTTTGACGGCGATCGCAGTTCCATCGGGACGATCCAGCCGGCATAACGACTCGGAGGGCAGTTCAAGGCGGGTGATTCGCTCGACGGGCGATACCTGGTCGGCAATGGACAGCGGTCCGATCGCCTTGACAATGCGCCCCATGGCATAGTCCCGCGCGAAGTCGGGGCCCCGATCGCGCAACAGAACCTGTCCGCCGATCAGCGCCAGCAAGGCGGCTGCCGCCGTCAAGGCCGGCCAGAGCCGAAGCGAACGCTTGCCGATCCAACGCCGCTTGACATTCGGTGTGTCACAAGCCCGGTTCCATCGGATTTCAATATCCGAACCGTTTTTCACGGTAACGATGTGCACGGACAAACTCGCCAGCGTGGCGTGCATGTCGAGCAGTTGCACAAAGCGTTTCCGATGGTCCTGTTCGTCAAGCAGTTGACGCAGCGCGCGGGCGTCGGCCTCGCTGATCGAGCCGTCGAGCAGAGCCCACGTCTTCTTTTCCAGATCAGCCGCGTTCATGACGGGCCTCCCGCCATGTCCGGCTCGGCTTCCGAATACCGGTCCACGCATTCGCGCAAAGCTGTTCGGATGCGCGACAGCGCTGCCGTGACCGCCGTGAGCGATTTACCGATATTCTTCGCCACCGTCTCCAGACACATGGCCTGGCCGTACCGCATATCCACCAAGGCGCGGGCCTTGGCCGGCAGACCTTTCATGCAGGCGTCCAGGACCGTGCGCCGCTTCTCGAGGTCGGGCTCCGACTCCTCGTAGCAATCGGCCAGTTTTTCGACCATATCGTCGTCGAACACCAAACGGCTTCGGGCCGACTGCCGATTCGCGCTCAGCACCTGAAAGCGCGCGATTCCGAACGCCCACCCGAGAAACGAGCAGTTCGGATCGTACTGATCGTGCTTGCGCCACAGAATCACCGAAACCTCCTGCACAATATCGTCCGTCAAGTTGGCATCGTGCACATGCGCGTTAACAAAGCCCCACAGAGGCTTCTGAACCGTCATGAGCAGCCGCACAAAATTTTCATGTCTGTCTTTTTCCGTCGTTGTCATGAGCGCCCCTCTGCATGGAATACTGCCGATCCAGACGAAACCTTACAAAAAAAAACGGGATAAGCAACCCAAAGCGGGCTGAGGACCGTGTCTGAAGTGTGTGCGTGTGTGGGGTTGGGAGTGTGTGGCTCAAAAGCGAATTTTGAGAATACGAGCGGATTTCACATATCAACCCCGAAGGGGTTATGCAACAAAGCCTGGGGCGCTGCCCTCGTTGTTCTACACAAATTCAGATTCCTGATCCAAGAGCGGCGGGCCAGGTCCCGCCGAAGAGAAAGCGGCGAGATCTCGCCGCACTCCAAAACGGAACCGCCGGACGGCAACAAGGTCTGTCCCTGCTTAACCACCTGCTTAACCAGGGTTTACAACATTCCAATCTTCCAATATTCCATGATTCCTGACGCTATGGGATGATACTGAAAAAAGCATGAGCTTTTTGTTCATTTACGGGATTGTTGCGTATACAAGGGAAAGGAGGGAACTATGCGTGTTTTGCTCGTCAACTCCAATCGGTTCAAGCAGCCGTGGCCGGTCCTGCCGTTTGGACTCGGCTGCGTGGCGGCGGCCGTCGAAAAGGCTGGCCATGAGGTGCGCGTGCTCGATCTCTGTTTCAGCCGTCGGCCGGCCCGCGCGATCGCCGCAACGGTATGCGCCTTTCGTCCCGACATAGTGGGCATCGGCATTCGCAACATTGACAATTGCGCCGGATACCGCACGCAATTTCTGCTCGACGAAATCCGACGCGAAACGATCGAACCCTGTCGGCAAGCGTTCGACGGTCCCATCGTGCTGGGCGGCGCGGCGGTTGGCATCAATGCGGCGGAAATCCTCGATCTTTTCGATTTGGAATTGGCCATTCGGGGCGACGGCGAATCGGCGATGGTCGAGCTGGTTCGGCGTCTGGAAGCGAACGAGCCGCTGGCCGGCATGCCGGGTTTGGTCCGGCGTATCGGGGGCCGAACGGTCGAAAACAACGAACCGATGCGGGTTCCCGACCTTGACGCTCTGCCCATGGACCGGGTGTACGATCATCTCGACACGGCGGCTTACCGGCGTTACGACTCGCCGATTCAGGTTCAGACCAAGCGCGGATGCGCCTTGAACTGCTCGTACTGCACCTACAACCGGATCGAGGGCCACTCATGGCGCCTGCGCGATCCGCAACGGATTGCCGACGATATTGAACGTCTTGTCCGTCGGACCGGCATCACGCACATCGAAATCACTGACAGCACATTCAACTACCCGCTCGCTCACAGCAAGGCGGTCTTGCGGGCGATTATCGCCAAAAACATCAAGCTGCGGCTTCGCACCATGGGCTTGAATCCCGGCGCCGTGGACGACGAGTTGGCGGACCTGATGGTGCAAGCCGGATTCCGGGACGTGGATTTGGGGGTGGAATCGTGTTGCGACCGGACGCTGAAGGGATTGGGCAAGAATTTCCGCAAGGCGGATGTGTTGCGGGCGGCCCGGATTCTGCGCGAACACGGCATTGCCATGGCGTGGTGTCTGTTGCTGGGTGGCCCCGGCGAAACCGAGGAGACGGTCCGCGAAACGCTTGAAACCGCAGCCCGGTCGGCGGACCCGTGGGACTTGATCGATATCGGCATCGGCTTGCGCGTGTACAACGGCGCGCCGATCGCCGAGGCTATGCGCAAAACCCGGCCTGATCTTGTACCCGACAATTATCTGCAACCGGTAACCTATGAAGGCGAAACGCTGAGCCTGTCGCGCCTCAAGGCGCTGGTCAAGGATCATGCCCTGACCCGAACCAACGTATTCATGTACGACGAAGACGCGCGCACCCCGCCGGCCGTTCTGAAGCTGGGCGCCTGGCTGTTCGGGGTGTTCGCGCCGAACCAGCCGATGTGGCGCTGGTTCATTCTGATTCGCCGCGTCGAAAAAGCGCTTGGTCTCCTCGCTCTGAAACGGGCGCGCCATCGCCGATTCCTCATGACCCGCGCGCCGCAGGTTCAGGGGGAACCGACAGCTAGTCCAGCGCAGAGTGTTTTCTGAGGCTTTCAACCGTCTCGTTTTCTCGTCGCTACGGCAAATTCGGCAACGGTCGCATATAGGCTGGCGCCGTCTTTCGCGACTCGGAAACGGCCATACGCGGACGGGCGACCGGGCGGTCGAGCAGGGCAGTCAGCGATCTTGCCAGGCCGGCGGCCGGATCGTATGCCGCCAGTTTTTCGCGCAGGGCGGCGGCTTGTGTCCGGTACACGGGGTCGGTCAGCAAGGTTTGCACAGCGTTTCTCACGCGAGCCTCCGTCACTTGACCGGATCGGATCATGCGGCCGAATCCCTTGTGTTCG
>SLMC01000434.1 GCA_007133745.1 Kiritimatiellia bacterium | reverse complement strand
CCAGGCCGAAAACATGCAGGGCCGGACCGATTTTTTCAATGACGGTTCCCTGCGCGGAGGCGATGGCCAGACGAACGAACGGAATCCAGAAAAACAGACCCAGCAGGACCGGGACAAGAACACGAATGGAAAGGAATTCGTCGGGCGTGATCAGTCCCTCGAACCCGGAGGCGACGATTTTCCGTTCCAGTTTTTTCTTGATCCCCTGAAAAACGGCTTTGGCGAAAAGCGGGCGGAAATTCGGGGTCAACGGCATGAGCAGGCGGAACAGCAACGGGAGCGACCGGGCCTGTCGCCGTCCGTCGGCCAGTGTGACATAGGTGATTTGCCGCGCGATGGAGGCCGCGTACGCGCCGAGGCCCGCCGCGCAAATTCCCCACAAAACAGCCGCTATGAATTTCAAGTCCATGCCTACACGTTGATGCTGATGATTTTTCTGATGAAGAATCCTCCTGCGGCAATGAGGAAGACCACTGCGACCATGATGGCGATGCCGAAGGTTGAACGCAAAAAGGGAAGCATGGTGCCGGGGTCCACCAGGGTCATGGCGATGCCGATGATGACGGGCATGGCGCCGACAATAAGGCCTTGCAGACGGCCTTGGGCGGTAAGGGTGCGGATGCGGTTCTCGATACGGAGTCGTTCGCGAATGGTATGGGCTATTTTTTCGAAGATTTCCGTGAGATTGCCCCCGGTGCGGCGGGCCGTTTCAATGGACATGGCCACAAGGGTCATGTCTTCGCTTCCGACACGCTGTTCCAAGTTGTTTAGCGCATCGGAAAAACTGACGCCCATGCGTGTTTGATGGAGAAAAAGGCCGAATTCCTGGGCGATGGGGTTTTCGCCTTCCTTGACGACGCTTTCGAAGGCTTGCGTGATGCTGAATCCGGCCTTGAGCGCGTTGCTCATGCCAATCAGCGTATCGACGAGCTGGAGGTTGAAGCGGCGCAGCCTGCGGCTCTTGAGCACAGCCAGAAGCCAGTGCGGGCTTTTCAGTCCGGGCAGCGCGGCGATCATGCCGAAGAACAGTCCGGCGATTACGGAATTGAGCGAGGTGAAATTGCCGGCCAGCGAAAAGAACACGACGGCAAACAGCACGGCGGCGATCGCCCATCCGATTTCCGCGATGCGACGTGGGGGCACGAACAGGAATATGTCCTCGAACTGTCGCGCCATGTTTTCGGCTTCGGACCCGGAATACACATCGGCGCGCGCGCGCGCCGCTTTGAACAGCGCGAAAGCCAGTCCGGCGAAACAGAGGCCGAACAGCGCGGCGGCGGCCCATCGAAGAATCAGCGAAGAAAGTGTCAAGGACTCAGGCATGCGCGCGATCTCCGAATGCCTGAGGATCGAACAGGCTGCGGTCGATATCGATGCCGCGGGTTTGGATTTCCTCGATAAAGGTCGGCACGGCGCCGGTGGGGCGGATGCCGCCGAGGATGCGTCCGTCTTCGGCGACGCCGGTTTGACGGAATTCGAAAATATCCTGCATGGTGATTTGATCGCCTTCGAGTCCGCAGACTTCGGTGATGCGGGTGACTTTGCGCGAGCCGTCGCTGAAACGGGATTCATGGACGATGAGATCGATGGCGGCGGCGATTTGCTCGCGAATGGCCCGCAAGGGCAGGTCCATCCCGCTCATTAGAACCATGGTTTCGAGTCGGGAGATGACGTCGCGAGGCGAGTTGGCGTGAACGGTGGTCAGCGAGCCGTCGTGCCCCGTGTTCATGGCCTGAAGCATGTCGAGCGCTTCGCCGCCGCGGCATTCGCCGACGACAATGCGGTCGGGCCGCATGCGCAGCGCGTTGCGCACCAGATCGCGAATGGCAATGGCGCCTTTGCCCTCGATATTGGGCGGGCGCGATTCGAGGCGTACGACATGGTCCTGGGAGAGGCGCAGTTCCGCGGCGTCCTCGATCGTGACAATGCGGTCCGTGACGGGAATGTAGCTGCTGAGCACGTTGAGCAAAGAGGTTTTTCCCGATCCGGTGCCGCCGGAGACCACGATGTTGCGGCGCAACATGACGCAAACCCGAGTGAACTCGGCCAAATCCCGGGTCAGAGTTCCGAACCGGATCAAATCCTGATCCGTAAACGGACGCTTCGAAAATTTCCGGATGGTCAGACAGGGGCCGATCAGGGACAGCGGATGGATAATGGCGTTGACTCGCGAGCCGTCGGGCAGGCGCGCGTCCACGTAGGGCTGGCTTTCGTCGATCCGCCGTCCGATCGGAGAGACAATGCGCTCGATGACGGCCAGCACGGAATTGTCGTCCATGAAAACGGCATCGAGCCGTTCGAGCTTCCCCTGCCGTTCCACGTAAATTTGCCGATGGCCGTTCACCATGATTTCCGTGACCGATTCGTCGGCCAACAAGCCTTCCAGCGGCCCGAGCCCGACAGCCTCGTCGAACACCTCCTTGATCAATTGGGCGGCGTCGGTTCCGGGCGGAAGGCGCGGGGCGACATCCTTGACAATGGATTCGATGGTGACACGGGCTTTTTGCCGCAGCTCTTCGCCCCGGATGCGCGAGGAGGACAGCCGCTTGATATCCATGCGCTCGACGAGTTCCTTGTGAATTTGCTGTTTCATGGAACGGCGCTGTTCGGCCGCCGGATTCTGTTCCGGTTCGCGGGGCGTGAAGGCCAGCGCAGGCTCAGGCTCCTTCGGCGCGGAAGGGGCCGGGACGGGCTCGGGCGCGGGTGCGGGTTTTGGCGCGGGCTCGGGCGCGGGTTCGGGCGCTGCGGGCTTCTGCGGAGAGGCAATGGCCACGCGCCGCGTGGAAATGCCGAGCGGGAGATGGACGCGGAGGGTATAGCGGCCGATACGGATGTCTTCGCCGACGGGCACGTCTTCGCGTCCGCTGATACGCCGTGTTCCCAGAAAGGAGCCGCTTTGCGAATCCAGATCCTCCAGGCTGCAGCCGTTTTCGCGCACGGTCAGGATGGCGTGACGCAAATCCACCTGTTCGTTTTTTTCAAGCCGGATTTTGCAGTCGTCGTCGCTGCCGACGGAATAGATGCCGGGCGGAATGGCGAACCATTTCGGGTCGTGGTTCGGCCTGCGGATTTCCAGTTGGATGTTCGCGGTCATAACAGTGTTTCTAGCGGCCGCCGGGCCGATGCGTTTTTTTCAGAAGTTCACGCTGTCGATGACGGTTGTATTCGTCGAGCTGATTGTGCAGGTGGTCGAAATTGACGACAGGCATGGTGGTTTCGTAATTGACGTCTTCGGGATTTCGCAGCGAAAGCGACAGGCGACCGTGCGCCTGTTGCGCGAACACGAGCAGCTCGGCCTCGCGGGGCGATACTTCGAGAGTGACCGCGCTGTAGGACGAGTCACGCCGTCGTGAATCCGGCCGGTCTCGGGCCAGGGTCTGGCCGGTGGCCAGAACCAGAACGTCCTGAAGCACGGTCAGGGTGACTGTTTCCATCTCGCCCGGCGTTTTTTCAGCAGGGAAACTGAAGGTGCCCAGCACGTCGATACGGTCGTTGGGGCGGACCATGCCGCTGACGGCGGCGGCGCCGCCCACGGATATGGAAATGGCCCGCATGCCATGCTTGATGACGGGGGCCAGCCCCAAGGCGCCGGTTTGACCTCCCTCGATATTGCTCCACGTCAATTGATCGCCTTGCGTGAGGCCTCGCAGCGTTTTTTTGCCGAGCGCAAGGTAGGCGTCATAGGGGTCCATGGCGTCGGATATGATTTCAGACGGATATTTGGATGCGACGGTCAAATCGTCGCTGACCAGCGCCGTGCCGCGCGGAATGTTGCGACGCGCGACCATGATGCTGACCGTTTGCTGGGCGGCGCTGAGTTTTTTCCATTCCGCTTCCAACTCGCGATCCCTGATTTTCCAGTATTGCAGGGTGAGAACAAAGGCGACCAGCCCCACGCCGACCGAGGCGATGGGAACGATTTTTTCTTTCATAGTGGGTTCCTTCCGTAAATTTGGATGCCATTATACAGGTTTCAAAACGTAAGACAACGTGCATTTCTAAAAAAGCTCAGGGTGCGCCGGGTTGTTTGTGGAGCAGGGTCAGGCGGGCTTCGCCCGGGTTTGTCGCGGAAGGCTCTACATACACGATGCAGACATGGCGGCCCTTTTCGTACAGCGCCAGAGAGGCGGCGGAGCGGGGGGACGGGTTTTCCTGCTCGTGCGGGGCGAGGCGGGTCCAGCCGGACGGTGTCAGTTGATTGCGGTAATAATTTTGAACAAGCTCCGGGTGGGCACGGACGGTCGAGGTGGCCATGCCGAGTCCGCCGCGCGAGTCGCGGGCGAAAAAAAGAGGAACACTGCCCGGATATTCGGGCAGTTCGGTCAGCCGGTGCCTGTCCGGAGGGCGTCGAGTTTCCAGGGCCGAGGAAGCGGTCATGGCGAGCTTGAACACAAGGGTTTGAGCGTGTTCGGGCAGATGGATGACGACAAGGCGAACCTGTCGCCCGTCGGAGTCGAAGGTTGCGAATCCCATGTCGCCGCCGGCATAGGACAGCGTGGCGGGATCGAAGGTTCGGCGCAAATCGCGGAAGACGGCTCCGATCGGGCGATTGAAGCTGAAAACGGTCAGTCGGCCGGATCCGTTATTGATGGACACGTCCGCCTCGTAGGCCGAGGCGCCGCCCAAGCCTTCGAGGGCGCGCGCGGCGTGTCCGGCGCTGCGCCAGCGGCGGAACACGCGCGCGCCAACCTCGCTGACGGCCGCGACGCAAAGAGCCGCCATCAGCACGCGCAGCGCGAGCGTGCGGCCGCATAGACAATGTTTTTTCGACATGAGTTAATGCCTTAATCTGCCGTAGCTGTCATAAATATCAAGAAATTTTACCGCGAAGCAACGGGGAATACTGTTCAGGGTTTCAGGTTTCGGGTTTCGGGTGTCGGGTGTCGGGACGCGATCTGACCTCCGACTTCCGACTTTTGATTTGCCTGAAACCTGAACACTGAAACCT
>SLMC01000038.1 GCA_007133745.1 Kiritimatiellia bacterium | reverse complement strand
CGTTCGAGAACTACGAGAAAAACCGCGCATGCCTGAACAAAGTCGTTCGCATGCACCACGACGCCGTGAGCGAACTGGACGCCGGACTCGGCGACCCCATGCTGCGCCGGGCGGCCGAACAAATTTGGGCCGAAGTGATCAAAACTGCGGAAAACGCAAGCGTCCGCAACGCGCAAGTCACTCTGCTGGCGCCCACCGGCACCATCGGCTCCATGATGGACTGCGATACCACGGGCGTGGAACCGGACATCGCGCTGGTCAAGTACAAGCAGCTCGCCGGCGGCGGCATGATGAAAATCGTCAACCGCACATTGCGCCCGGCCCTCGCCCGACTCGGCTATTCCGAAGACGACATCGAAACCATTGCCCGACATGTGGACGAAAAAGACACCATCGAGGGCGCTTCGGCGCTGAAAGGAGAGCACCTCAAGGTGTTCGACTGCGCCTTCAAGCCGCGCAAGGGCAACCGCTGCATTTCGTACAAGGCCCACCTCAAAATGATGGCAGCCGTCCAGCCGTTCCTGAGCGGCGCCATCAGCAAAACGGTGAACCTGCCCGCCGAAGCCACCGTCAGCGAAATCGTGCAGGTCTATATCGACGGCTGGAAAATGAAACTCAAATCCGTCGCCGTCTATCGCGACGGCTCCAAGAACGCCCAACCCCTCAACACACGCGACACCAGTAAAAAGGACAAGAACGCGACCGGCGCCGTCACGGAAAAAATCGTCCGCGAACCGTTCCGCAAACGCATGCCCGCCACGCGCCAGTCCATCACCCATAAATTCGAGGTGGCCGGCCACGAAGGCTATCTCACCGTCGGCATCTACGAGGACGGCACGCCCGGCGAAGTGTTCATTACCATGGCCAAGGAAGGCAGCACGGTGGGGGGCACGATGGACTCCTTCGGCACGGCCATTTCCCTGTGCCTGCAATACGGCGTACCGATGAAGGAACTCTGCCAGAAATTCGCGCACAGCCGGTTCGAACCGAGCGGATTCACCAAGAACCCGGACATCCCCATCGCCAAGTCGATCGTCGACTACATCTTCCGCTGGCTCGACCAGACCTTCCCCAACGGCAAGGCAAAGCTTATGGTCGCGACGCCGACAACGACCGCCATTCATATCCCCGCCCGGGATACGGCCACGCCGGGCGCCAGCGCACACGCGGCCGTCGGCGACAAAGCCGAACCGCAGAGAGTGGACGACCAGTTCAACCACTTCATGGCCGATGCGCCCGCCTGCGACAGTTGCGGCGCCATCACCGTGCGCAACGGCGCCTGTTACCGCTGCTACAACTGCGGCAACTCCATGGGCTGCTCGTAGCGCCGTGGCGCACGCGGACAAGTGAACTCAAAAACCGATGGACGATAGGGTCCAAGGGGTCACGACGCCACATGCGACAAACGCGCAAGACATCTTCGGGCGACTTGACGCAAGCGTTTGTCTTTTTCGATCTTCCTGCCGAACCGCACCGCAGCCTTTTGCACGGCCTTGTATTCCATGCCATCGGCTCTTTGCCCGATCTCGGCGTGTTTCCTGGTTAAAAGCGTTTTTTTGTAACAAACAGGTTTGGAATGGCTATGCACAGGATGAAGGAGGCCGAAAGTGACGAATCAGGATGAAATAGCCTGGGTCGAAGCGGTCCAAAACGGGGATACGGAGGCGTTTGAACCGCTCATGGAGTTGCATGTGCGGCGTTTGCGCGCATTTGTGGCTCTCAAGGCGCCGATTCCGTCCCTGATCGACGAAGCGACCCACGAAACGTTTGTTTACGCCTATCGGAACATCGCGAAATTCAAGGCGGGCACGAATTTCTTCGCCTGGCTCAAGGCGATCGCCTCCAACATTTTACGCGCCGAAATTCAGCGCTATGCGCGGCAGGACGTTCAGGCGGAACGGTACATGCACGAGATGGAGACGACCGAATCGGATTCCAACGAAACACTGCTGGTCTCCGACGATCTGGAACAACTGGAAGTCTGCGTGGAATCGCTCCCGCCCAACACCAAAAAGCTTTTGAAGTTGAAATATACGCTCGGTCATTCGTCTGCGGAGATGGCTAAAATCCTGCAACGCAGCCGAGCCTGGATCCGAACCGCGCTGTTTCGCATACGGGAAGAACTCAAAAAATGCGTGGAACAAAAACTGGCGGCACAGGGTTAGCGGAGAATGCACTGCTCAAAATGAAGCGCCGACCATTGGTTTTCAAAGAAAGCAACAATCGATTTTTCCAAACATTCCAGTGTTCCATGATTCCATAGAGGCACGATTATGACGGACAAGGAACTCATTGACGCATGGCTTTCCGGAGAAGCGGACGGCGCTATGCGCGACCGGTTGCGCAAGTTGGCTTGCGACGGCACGCTGCGCGAGCAGGCGCGCATTCACCATGCGCTGGCCGCGCTGCTGGGCAATGGCGCCGCCGACCGCCGCCTTATGGAATCGGTTATGGCCGAACTGGCGGCGCAAGCGCCCGATGCCGTTCATCGCGATGTCATGCTGAAATTGAGGAGACAACCTTCCGTGATCCGGGCCAAGACGCGCTTTGTTCCTTTGGCCTTGGCGGCGGCACTGACGATTGGATTGGGTCTGTTCCTGTTTAGAACGCACAGGGCGACCGGTCCGACAGGCGCAAGGATCGTGGCCAGAGTCGAATCGAGTATCGGGGGAACAGGTGTCCTGTTCGCGCAGGACGGTTCCGTGCGCCAACGCTGGGCGCTGAAGGTCGGGGACGATGTTCGGGAAGGCATGCGCATCGAAACGGGGGAAGATGGCTCGGCCACGCTGGCCTGGACAACAGAGGCGACCACGGTAGATCTGGCTGGAAACTCGAAACTGGAAACTCAAAACTCGAAATTGGCCGTTCTTCAACAGGGTCGTTTGGCTGCCGTTGTCGCGCCACAACCGCCTGAACAGCCGTTCGCCGTGGAGACAAGCCGGGCGCGGGCCACGGTTGTGGGCACCCGTTTCGAGCTGGAAGCGCAGCCGTCGCTGACGGAGCTGACCGTGCGCGACGGCGCGGTGTTGCTGGCCTCGCTGATCAACGGCGACTCGGCGCGCGTGGAGGCCGGCCAGTACGCGCGTGTCGTACCCGGCGCTCCGATCCAACCAATGCCGATCGGTTCGCCCATGCCCATGAATTACCATTGGGATTTCCGCAAGGAATCGCCCGATCCCGACATCTTCAAGGTGTTTGACGGCGCATGGCATCCGGTGACCAATACGGCAGGCGAAACGCTGGCCATGCAAGCCGAAGGCAAAGTTATGGCGCACGGCCGCGGCTTTTTGGTCTTGCTCGATATTCCGGTCGAACACCTGCCAGCCATGGTCAGTTTCACGTTGATTTCAGCGTACGACCGTACTCGTCAGCGCGAACAGAAAACATTTGGCGGCCATATCGTGTACGACCGCTGCCGCTCTTCGGCTGTTCTTACGGGCTTGCAAGATAACCTGGGGTTACCGATTCGGTTGCGCTTTTACATAACGGAAGACGCCATAGACGAATGGTACAACGATCGGCGGTCGTCCGTCCGCTTCTACGAAGGCGCCGCCGGTTCCCGGCTGGTTCTGGCGATTCGCGAGACCATGCGCATCGAATCCCTGCGTATGCAATCCGTGCCGCCGAAATCCGTCCCCGACCTGTCCGAACTGCGTGCTGCCGTCCAGTCCGTTCCCGAAGAACTGCGTCGGCCGGATCCCGCAAGGCCGGTCCCATTGCCCGACCTGAAAACCGACTCGCCCAAAGGCGCGCGCGTCTTTTTCAACCCCGGCACGAAACTGTCGCCGTTCAAATATTGAAACGAAATGTGGGGCGGCAATCCGGCGCGCAAGATTAAAGATAGGGACAGGTGAAACCATGCCTTATGTTCAATGCCAGGTTTGCGAGGAGGGAGGGCGGTTCGAACATGCCCGGGACGTGGGCCGCATTCGCTCGAATGTTCGCAAGTTTCAGAAAGAAGCCTTTACGGTTTGGCGTTGCCCGAGTTGCGGCTCGCTGCACAGTCTGGAGGACATTGATTACGAACGATATTATAACGGCTATCCGATGCAGCGGCAGAAGCCCGATTTTTTTACGCGAAGACTGTTTGCGGCCCGTTTGCGGCAATTGACCGCTCGCGGTTTCGAAAAGAATTGTTCCCTGATAGATTACGGCTGCGGGAATGGCGGGTTTGTCAAATGGCTGCGGGAAAAAGGATACGCGCGCGTGGCGGGGTACGACCCCTATTGCGAACCGTTCGCCGACAAAACGCCGCTGAACGAAACCTACGATTTTTTGATCAGTCAGGACGTACTGGAACATGCGCCGGATCCACGCGCGATGCTGGACGGAATGTTGCGTTG
The DNA here is from genome assembly GCA_007133745.1 of Kiritimatiellia bacterium. Lineage (GTDB taxonomy): Bacteria > Verrucomicrobiota > Kiritimatiellia > UBA8416 > SLMC01 > SLMC01. The sequence continues at coordinate 609 of SLMC01000038.1, read as the reverse complement.
CGTCGGACCGTGTGGCGTGGCCGTTCTAGGCTCTCCCTGCGCGGACCGGATTCGGCTGAACGATCCGCTCGACGAAGCCGGTCCGCTGCATCAGCCGTATCATCGGCATATTCTTGCGCAAGCTCAACTGATTCGATTGCTCGATATGCGGGGATTTGACGTGTTTGACACGGAAACCCGCTGGTATCTCGATACGTGGATTCCGTTTCTGAATTCGACATTCCTTTTTCAGTACGTCCTGGCCACCGGCGGCGCGGAAGACGTGTTCTTCGAACCCATCCATTTCGGCCTGATTCTTCGGTCGCCCCGCTTGCTTGCGTACGGGCTGCTGGGGCGGCTCTGGAACCCAGGCAAAGACATGACGGTCTTCGCCCGGCGTTCGCAGCCCCTCGGGTAGAAGCCCGAAGCGATTCGCATGTGCGAGCCAGCGTCAGAGCGCCTTCGGCCACCCCTGCTTATACTCGATTTATTTCTTCAACGCGTAGTTTCTCGCCAAACCTGCACGGCTACGCTGGCGAATTCTCGATTAAATTTTTGTAACCGTTCACGGGCATTGGACCCGTCAGTACGCCAGCGCCCCGCCGGGCTCGTCCCGGCGGACGCAGAGAT
>SLMC01000265.1 GCA_007133745.1 Kiritimatiellia bacterium | reverse complement strand
TAAGGATCTCAATATCCAATAATCAACAAGGAATATCCAAACGGGGCTTTCCAGGAAAGCCATTCTTAACTCAACAAGGTAAGCCACCGGCGCTGCCGGTGGCATCCGAAAATAAAACGGCTGCCTTTGGCCTTGCCTTCGGCCTTGCCGTCGGCGCTGTTTCTTCGCGCGCTTTACTTGGCAGTCCTTGCCGAAAAAAATTTCATGATTTTTCCTTTGCTTTGCATGAGCGCTTTGCTTATATTCCGTGAATGGCCAGTTTTGGCGTCTCGCAAGAAGCGTTTAAGGAGGGAGGGTCCGATCCATGGAATTCGTTCTTGCATCCCGAAGATTTTCTGTCGCGCGCGCGGTATTCGTTTCGCTGTTCTGCCTGCTGGGTTTTCATGAGGGCGGTCTGCGGGCGCAGCAGCCGGCGGCAGGTCGGCCGGGCTTGGAACGGTTTCTCCAGATACGCCAGTTCAACGCGCTGGGCCGTCGGCAGCGGGTTCGGACCCCGACAGGACGTACGGCCGGTCGGCCCTCGGAATGGCTCGAGATCAAAACCGTCTACGACTATGCCGCGCCCGAGTGGATCGACGAGTTGGCCTTTCGCTATCATATCATGACCGCCTTGCCTGCGGAACGCGGCGAAGCGCGGCGCTATTCCCTGTATCGGATTACGGTGCTCTATGCCGACATACAGCAGGGGCGCGGCCGTTCCAGCACGGTTTTCTTGAGGCCGGCCGCTCTGCTGCGGTTCGGCGAACCGGTTGCGGCCGCCGTCGAGATTTTGCACGAAGGCAAACTGGTCGCGGAGGCCAGCGAGGAAAACGTGCCGTTTCCGGAAGGCGAAAAATGGTACCGGAACCCCGCCGTGGTGGACAGCAAGGCGGTGACACGCCGGGACGGCTACCTGCTGAACCGGGCGCAATCGCCCTGGGCTCTGATCGCCCTGGACGACCACGAGCACATCAAGCCTTAACACGGGAGCGCTCATTGTGTTTGAAGACGATCGCATCCTAGCCTTGAACATCGGGGCCGGCGCCCTGTCGCTGGCCGAGTTCGCTACGGAGAAGGGCGGAGGCCCCGTGCTGCTCTCTTTCGGCATCGGCAATCTCGACCTCAATCTGGACAGCGAAGCCGACGCCTCCGCCTACATCGTGTCGGCCATCCGCGAGGTGATGGCCGAGCAGGGCATGCGACCGGCGCCGCTCTACATGACCGTGTCCGGCCAGGCCGTCTTCCCCCGCTATGTCAAGCTGCCCCCCGTCGCCAAGGACAAAATCGTTCAGATCATTCGCTACGAGGCGGAACAGAACGTGCCGTTTCCGATCGACGAGGTCGTCTGGGACTACCAACTGATCAGCGAAAGCGATTCGGACGATTTGAACGCCATGCTCGTGGCGGTCAAAATCGAAAACGTCACGCGCATGACCGATTGCGTCATGGCCGCCGGGCTGGAGCCCGAAATCGTGGACGTGGCGCCTATGGCGCTGTATAACACGTTGCGCTACAACTATCCCGATCTCGCTGGCTGCACGATGATTCTCGACATCGGGGCGCGCTCCTCGAACCTGATCTTTTCGGAGGGCAGCCGCATTTTCAGCCGCAGCATCCCCGTGGCGGGCAACGCCATCACCAACGAACTGATGAAGGAATTCGAAATTCCTTTCGACGAGGCCGAAGACCTGAAACTCGCGCACGCGTTCGTTTCGTTCGGCGGCGTGTACGCCGGACCGGATAACGAGACGGCCGACCGCGTGTCCAAGATCGTGCGCAACGTCATTACCCGCCTGCATGCCGAGGTTAACCGCTCGATCAATTTCTACCGCAGTCAACAGGGCGGCCAGCCTCCCGTGCTGGCGCTGCTGACCGGCGGCTCGTCCATTATTCCCCATCTGGACACCTTCTTCAGGGAAAAACTGAAGGTGGACGTCGACTATCTGAATCCGTTCGTCAATGTGACGGTCGGCGAAACGGTGGATGCCGAGCGCGTAGAAGGAAATTTGCATCGGCTGGGCGAAGTGACCGGACTGGCCTTGAGACGCGCCTTGACCTGTCCGGTCGAAATCAACCTGATCCCGCCGTCTTTGGTCAAGCGGAAGGATTTTCGGCGCCGATTGCCGTTTTTCGCGTTGGCCGGCGTGGCGGTCATTTTGACCATGCTGTGCTGGTGGATCTATTTCTACCGGATGGGCGGCATGCGAAAGGCCGCCTTGGCCCGCGTGGAGGAGCGCACGCGCGAGCTGACCGCGACCCGCGCCGATCTGCAAAGCGCGATCCGGCAAAAGGAGGTTGCCGATACGAAAATGCAGGCCGTGCTCGATGTGGTGGGCCTGCGCACGCGCTGGGTCGAAATCGTTCAGGCGCTTTACGACAACACGCTGGACGGCATGTGGATTACGGCTGTTCGTCCGGAGGCGGACGCCAGCCGAACGCGCATCGAATCGATGGAAGTGACCGGACGGGCTTTCGAAGACAAGCTCAGAGCCGTGGAGGCGGAGGAGAATGTCACCCCGCTCATGGTCTTTCGCGACCGGCTTCGGGCTTCGCCCCATTTCGGCGAAAAAACGGTTTTACTCAAGCAGTTGCCTCGCGATACGCGAGTGGATTTCGTCATGCGGGTCGTTTTAAGCGAACCTGTCCCTCTGGATTGAGGCCGATTTATGAAAATCAAGCAAGTCGCAATGATCGTTTCGGGTGTCGGTGGCGTTATGGCCCTGACTGTCGCCTTCATGCTATGGCGCGAAATTCAGTCGTTCAGAAAGGCCGAGCGGGACTTAACGGCCGGCGAGAAGAACCTGGCGACCTACTATCGCATGGACCCGTTTCCGTCGAACGAAAACGTGACAAGAGAAAGGGAAAATCTCGACAAGCTCGAGACGTGGCGCAAAACCCTGGTGGCCGAGCTGCGCAAGGGCGGGATCAGAACGCCGGAAACGACTGCGGCACGATTCTCTCAAATGCTTTTCGAAAAGAGAGCCGCCTTGATCAAGCTGGCCGAAAACTCGGGGACGAGTCTGGTCGGCGGGGACAAGTTCGCTTTCGGATTCGAGGAATACGCCACCGGCCATGTCCCGGCGCCCGAAGATGTGCCCCGACTGACCGAGCAATTGCTGGTTACGGAAATCCTGAGTCGTATGCTTTTCGAGGAAAACGTCAAGTCCGTCGTCCGGATCGGGCGCGAAAAAGCCGATGGCGAGGTCCGGCGCAGGGAGCGTCAACGGCCTCAGGCCGCAACGGCTCCGGTCCCGACTGACTCCCCGGGAAGCACGGTGGACGATCTTCGCGAAAAAACCCGCTATGTCCTGGAGTTTACGGCTCGCGAACAGGCGGTCATGCGCTTTCTGAACCAGGTGGCCGCGCATAGCGCCTTTATGGCGGTGGCCCGCCTTGAAATGGAAACGCTGGACAGCGATATCCGAAAGCCCAATGTGCCGGGGCCGACCGATCCTACGGAACGGATGAAGATGAAATTGCACGCGCATCCCCGTCGCACGGACCGTATGGTGGCGGGCCGGGTTTTCGAAAACCTGGTCCGTGTGAAAGTGGAATTGGACGTGTATCGATTCAAGGGAGACGCCTAGGCATGAAGGGACTGGACGCCATCAAAACGTTTTGCCGCGCGCATTACGACAAGATTCTCGTCTTTGTCGCCTTGTTGGCCCTCTTGATTTCGCTTCTCTATCTGGCGCTGCAAATCGGTTCCATTCAAAGACTGCAGGCGGAGGAGGAGCGTCGCATCGATGCCATGAAACCTGCTCATCCTGTGGCCGAAACGCTCGATATCGCCGCCTACCAGGCGGCCTTTGACGCCATTCGCCAGCCCGAACAACTGAATGTGGCGAGCTGGACCAATCGCTACCTGCTCTTTCCCGAAGAACGCGTGTGGTGCGTCATTTGCCTTAGGCCTATCGGCTATGCCGACATGCAGTGTCCCTTTTGCGGCGAAACGCAGCCGGACATCGGAGAAAAAGGCCGGGATTCCAGCGGCGACGGCATACCCGACGAATGGAAGATACGTTACGGACTCGACCCCAACGACCCGACCGATGTGCATCGCGATCCCGACGGGACAGGATTCACCTGGCTGGAACGGTTCCAGCTCGATCCCGAAACGGCAAGTCCGCCCTATGTCCATAAACTGTACCTCGACGAAATCAAGGCCACGCCGTTTCCGATGCGGTTCATGAGTCGGTCCCGTATGCCGGACGGCACTTTCCGTTTCGCGTTGAACTTGGCCGGACGCACGTATTTCACGCGACTGGGCGAAACCGTGCTGGAATTCGAGGTTTCCGCATTCGAGGAAATAATCGAGCAACAGGTCCGGCAGGGAAGTCCCCGGCCCCGAGATGTGGACGTTTCCGTTCTCACGCTCAAGCGCGGCGACAAGCTTATTCCTCTCGTCTTGAACCGCGCGGTTCAGCACGACGAGTACACGGTCCATTTCGCTTTCGATGTGGACAGGTCCCGCATCGAAGTCAAGATCGGCGATACCTTCGATTTGCGCCACGAGAAATATCGCCTGAAACATGTTGACATGCGACGGCAAAATGCGGTAGTCAAGAATTTAAAGGACGAAGAATTGTGGTCCGTGAGGAAACGCCCCAATTCCGCAGCCCGCCTTGGCAAGCAGGCGCCGGATACTGGAATGCCGCAGGAGCAAGATCTCCCGCCGCCTCCTCCTCCGCCACCCGCAGCGCCTGAGAAGGATGAAAGCGAAAAACCTGCCGGATCTCATCCTTTTGGCGATTTGGTTTTCGAATAGGATAAACATGATGCTTAAGGAGATCTGTTCCATGACGAAAAAACCGATACGGTTCCTTTGTGTGTCGGCGACCCTGTGTGCGCTGGCGTTGTCGCAGTCTGCAATCCCTGCTCGAGGACAGGACGACATGGGAGACTTGGCTGCTGAAATCGCCGAGGAATTGGCTATCAACGACGCGCTCGACGACCTGCTTCTCGAGCCTGCCGTG
>SLMC01000370.1 GCA_007133745.1 Kiritimatiellia bacterium | reverse complement strand
TTTGAACAGAAGGCAACGAAGACAATGAAGGCAGAAGAAAAGGAAGCCCGCTAATCACGCTAATATGCGCGAATGGGATTTTTTATTCGCGTGTTTCGCGCCTTTTGCAGTTTCGCATTGGCAACTGTTTCCGCTTGTGGCCATGGCGAGAACCGAACGTAATAGAACCTATTAGGGAAAATGGCTGAAAAGATCATTCGTCGTCTTCTTTTTTGTGACTTTTTGTGGCAAAGGTTCTTTACCGTAAGGTCACCGAGCAAAGCTCGGTTACCCTTGAACAGGAAAGGCATCATGGCGCAGACATCGCAAAAATCGGGTTCGGTCGCCTCGGAACTGATTCGGCGGTTGCATCAAACGCACAGTATTCCGGCGCTGGACGAAAACGTCGCGCAGCTTTGCCGTCTAACCGACAGCAGCGAAACGCGCACGACGGATTTGACCGCCGTGATCATGCGCGATGCCGCCTTGACCTCGCGCCTGCTGGCCATGGCCAATTCCGCGGCCTATCGGCCCCGCAATCCCGTCAAAACCGTTTCGTCCGCCGTGATTCTGCTGGGGTTCGACCGCGTACGCCAGCTCGCCGTCGGATTGTCTTTGTTCCATAAGCATGCCGAGAATATTCGCGATAAGGAGCTTTATCGTCTGCTCGTCTGCGCCTATTGCACCGGCATTTTCGCCATGAGTCTGGCGCGGAAAATCAAGGACGAAACGCCGGAAGAGCTCTTCGTTTCCGCCTTGCTTCACCAATTGCCATGCCTGATTCTGTTCAACGGGTTCCCCGACATGTATCGCGAGATGGACCGGCTGATCGTCCATGAGAAACAGAATATCGACCGCGCATGCGAGCACGTGTTCGACACGCGATACCAGGATCTGGTCGCCGCGGTCGCCGAACACTGGAACCTGCCCGAGCCGTGCCGGTTTTACGTCGCGCAAGGCAGTGCGGCCTCCGAACCCCGGCGTCAGGCGGTCCGGCTCTCCGTCGAAATGGCCGATCTGCTTTTCGGCAACAGCCCGGCCGGTCCGCAAGCGACGGCAGGGGTTGTCGAGCGGGTCGGCAAACTCCTGCTTGACGACGCCTTCTCGCTGCCCGATTTCGTGGGTGCGGCGGCCAAGACGGACCCGAACCTGAACACGTTTTTTCATTTGTCGGAGCAGGATCTGACCATGATGGCGCGCATCGCGGAGTGGGGCAAGGTCAACTCCGCCGAAGTCGCCAACACGCTGACGGCCAGTTTCGAGCAGCATGCGCCGCAGGACCCCGCCGAAGAGCCTTTGATCATGGCGCATTTCCTGTCCGAACTCATGATTGCCGTTCGCAACAAGAGCGACGTCAACACGGTGCTGATGCTGGCCCAGGAAGGCATTTTCCGTTGTATCCAGCCCGAATGCGTCATCGCGGCTTTTGTCGACCGGGAGCATGCCCGAGTTCAGGGCCGCTTGTACGCAGGACGTCGCCTCGGCGTCGCCGCCAAGCGCTACAGCGCAGACCTTGCCGAGACCGATTGTCTGGCCGTTCAAAACTTGCAAGCATCGGAGGTGGTCGTTGCTTCGGCGAAAAAGCGGCGCATCGTTCCCGACGACAGCCTGTTGACAGAACTGGACCTCGATTCCGTGCTGCTGGCGCCCATCCGCGTGCGCGACCGGGTAATTGGCCAGTTCTTCCTGGGACGTTCGAGTGGTGCGTCGATGTTTTCCGCCGACGATTGCCTCTGGATGATGGCCATTGCCGGCCATGTGGCCATGGCGTTCGAAGCGCCGGAACCTGCGAAGAGCAGTTGAAGCCGACGGAGCGGACGCGCTTCCGCGTCCGGCATTTCCGGCTCGAAAAGCCGGGCTGCTCCGTCCGAATCGCGCCAGGAGGGCGACGGGCCTCCGTCGCCGCATCCGTGTTCATCCGTGGTTTTTTTGCCGAAGACAGATTTTGCGACCACGCAGTGGTCGCAAAGATGAGGGTAAAAAAAGGCGGCCCTACGGTTGCGTGGTCGGGTCGAAGATTTTGGATTTGTCGGGTGTGGCGCCTGGCGTCGCGTTCCCGGCAATTAGGCAGTTTTCCATTTCCCGCAGAAATTCGGCGGCGGTAAACGGTTTGACGATGGCGCCGTTGGCCCCGTCGCGCAAGCCTTCATCGATGAGGGTTTGGTCCGGACATCCGGTGCAGATCAATATGGGCGTTTCGATGCCTTCTTCGCGCAGGCGCCGAATGTTGGATACGTCTTCGATCACGGGACTCATCAGATCCAGTGCGATCAAATCGATGGGCCGACTCCATAACAGCGTGACCGCTTCGGCCATATTGGATGCCAGGCAGACTTCGTGCCCGTGCCTGATCAGCAGCCGCGACAGCACTTTCAAACTGGATTCCTCGTCGTCCACCACCAGTATGGAGCGGGACACATGGTCGGAGGTTACGTCGTATTCCGTCGGCTCGACCTCGTCCAACGTGTCGTCCACAGGCAGCAATACGGTGAACTCCGCGCCTTTTCCCGCGATATTGCGCACGCTCACGGTTCCGCCGTGATCGCGCACAATGTTCGACACGATGGCCAGTCCCAATCCGGATCCACCGCGCGCGTCGTTGCCTTCCCGTCGGACCTTGGTGGTATGAAACGGCTCGAAAATCAAACCCATCTGGTCGGGTGGCACGCCCGGTCCCGTATCGCCAACCACTAGACGAATGGTCGAGCCGGATTCGGCGGAGGTGGTTACGGTCAGTACGCGCTGACCGCTATTCTCTTCCATGGCCTGCCAGGCGTTAATGAGCAGATTCAGGACAACCTGCTGAAGCGATCCGAAGGCGAAGCGGGTGGCCGGCAGTTCGCCGAGATTCAACTGCAGGCGTATTTTGTGCGCCTGCATGTCGCGCCGCAGCAGTTTGGCGGACGCCGTCACAACCTCGTTGATGTCGCCGCGCGTCTTTTGACCCGGCGATTGGCGGGCGAACGTCAGCAGGCTGGCCGCGACGGACACGGCGCGTTGACCGCACGAAAAAGACACGCGCGCGCTCTCTTTCAACACCGCGACATTGTTTGCGTCGTCCTCCATGGCCAATTCGGCAAAGCCCATGACCGAGAACATCAGATTGTTGAATTCGTGAACCACGCCCGATGCGAGCGCGCCCAGGCATTCCATTTTTTGCGCCTCGCCGAATTGCTGGCGAACGCGGACCAGCGTCTTCTGCATTTCGGCAAAGGCCACGAGCAGCTTGATTCTTTCCAGAAAAATTTCGCGGGTGTAGGGCCGACACAGATGATCGACGATACCGGCCTGACTCGTCGCCCAGTGAAAATCCTTGTCGGCATCGCGGATGAACAGAATCGGGATGTTCTCGGTTTCCTCCACCGCTTTCAGACGCCGGAACTGCGAGGAATCGGCCGGGCACGCGCGCGAATCCGCCGCGATGATCAGTTGAGGCGCAACGTCCTTCATCAGGCTCGGGAAAGCGTTCGCGTCCGAAACCACGGATACGGAATGCCCCTGACCTACCAGCGCGTTGCGCAGGGTTTCCCGCTCGCCCCCGTTTTCACCGACCAGAACAATGCAGACGGCTGTTTTGCCGACGTCCATACGAAAATCCTTCATCTATGTATAACGACGTAAAGATATACAACGTTGCGAGTGTTCCCGCAAGCCTAAAAATCGCCGGTTCGAGTATTTTACGGCGGGCATGCGATTACAAATTGCGAAAAAAGAGCCGTCTTCATGTCCTTCATGCTCTTCATGGTGAAACTCGAGCACGAGAACTCGGACGAGCCGCGACAGACTTGGTGCCGCCCGGTGGTTCCGTTTTGGAGTGCGGCGACCTGGCGCCGCTTTCTCTTCGGCGAGACCTGGCTCGCCGCTCTTGGATGCGGAGGGCTGATGGACACGCGCGCCAGGTCGCGCTGAACAAAGCGGCGCCAGGTCGCCGCACTCCAAACTTCATGCCCACGAGGACGGGGTAGCAACCGTCGCCGATCCTAATCGCACTCCCTTGCTCGCAGATCCCGCCGGAGGCTGCTTTCTCTTGTGTAAGTCCACACCTACGGAAAACAGATCCGATGGGATTAGGGAAGATTAGGGCGAAAGATTAGGGATCAAGGCGCGAAACCCTTAATCTTTCGCCCTAATCTTTCCTTGTCCCCTTTTTCCAACCGCAATGGCCTGGGCCGGACAGACTTGGCGGCAGGTATCGCACCGGGTGCAGAGTGTGTCGTCGATGACGTGTTTTTCGTAGGGCTTGGGCGCAATGGCCTGGACCGGGCAGCGCTGCGCGCAAAGCGTACAGCCGATGCAATCGTCCGTGACGACGTAACGGATCAGCGCGACGCATTTGCCGGCGGGACACGTGCCTTGCAGGTGTGCTTCATATTCGTCCCGGAAATAGCGCAAGGTTGTCAGCACCGGATTCGGCGCGGTACGGCCGAGCCCGCACACGCTGCCTTGTTGCACGTGTTTGGCCAAGTTTTCCAGTTTTTCGATGTCGTCCGGTCGGCCTTGACCCGCGCAGAGGCGTTCGAGAATATCGAGCATGCGGCGTGTGCCGATGCGGCAGAAGCTGCATTGTCCGCACGATTCGGCCTGGGTAAACGCCAGAAAATAGCGGGCGACATCCACCATGCAGTCGGCATCGTCCAGAACCACAAGCCCGCCCGAGCCCATGATGGCGCCATGCGCCTGGAGCCGTTCGTAGTCCAGCGGCGTATCGGCCAGTCGAGCGGGGATGCAGCCGCCGGAGGGTCCGCCGATCTGTACCGCCTTGAAGACGCGGTTGCCGGCGATGCCGCCGCCGATCTCCTCGACCACCTGCCGGATCGTGACGCCCAGTGGCACCTCGATCAGGCCGCCGCGCGCGATTTTGCCGGCCAGCGCGAAAACTTTCGTGCCCCGGCTCGTTTCGGTTCCAATGGCGGCGAACGCTTCGGGCCCCTGCCGCATGATCCAGGGGACCATGGCGAAGGTTTCCACGTTGTTAATCAAAGTCGGGCGACC
>SLMC01000332.1 GCA_007133745.1 Kiritimatiellia bacterium | reverse complement strand
GATCGTATCCGCACCATTGCCGAAAAATACCTGCTGGCGGTGCAGGAAGCCGGCCGCATCTATCGTCACATCGAAAGCGCGCGCGGCGCCGACCGGTTCGTCACCGAAGTCTCCATGGACGAAACCGATCAGCCGCAAACACCGGTCGATCTGCTCTTTATCCTGGCCGCCATCGCGCAGGAAGGCATCCCCGCCCAGACGATCGCCCCCAAGTTCACCGGTCGTTTCAACAAAGGCGTGGACTATGTCGGCGATGTCGCCCAATTCGCCCGCGAATTCGAAGACGATGTCTGCGTGATCGCCTTCGCCGTCAAGGCCTTCGGCCTGCCGGACAATCTCAAGCTGAGCGTGCATTCCGGCAGCGACAAGTTTTCGCTGTACGGCCCGATCCGCGATATCGTCGGACGTCACAAGGCCGGACTCCATCTCAAAACCGCCGGCACCACCTGGCTTGAGGAAATCATCGGGCTGGCCGAAGCGGGCGGCGAAGGACTGGCCATCGCGCAGGAGGTCTATCGTCACGCGCGAAAACGGTTCGACGAACTGTGCGCGCCGTACGCCACGGTCATCGATATCCGCACCGACCGCCTGCCCGACCCGGACGCCGTGGCCGAATGGACCGGCGAACAGCTCGCGCGCGCCTTGAGACACGATCAAGCCTGTCCGGAATTCAACCCGGACATGCGCCAGCTTCTGCATGTAGGCTACAAGATCGCCGCCGAGATGGGCGCGCGCTATCTCGACACGCTGGACGCCTGCGAAGACACCATCGCCCGGAACGTCGGCGCCAACATTTACGAACGGCACGCGCAACGGCTGTTTCTGCCGAAAGCGCCTTCCGCAACAGCGACGAACTGAACTGCATCCGAACACCGGAGCGAGAAGATGCCCATTTACGAATACCAGTGCGGAAAATGCGGATACGAATTCGAGGTGTTGCACAGGACGGCATCGGACACGCCCAAGACGTGTCCGCAATGCGGCGCCCGCAAGCCGGTCAAAGGCTTCTCAGCCTTTGCCGTATCTGCGCGCGACCCGTCGCCCCAATGCCAAGCCTGCCCGACCGCCGCCTCGTCCTGCGCCTCGGGGCAATGCGGAGCTGGCGGCTGCCCGTACTCGGGATAGGCTTTTTTCTCTGTCATCCCATGGAATGATGGAATGGGGGAATGTAGGAGCAATGATAGCAAGCGGAAACGGTGATTGCCTCTCTCGGAAATTATGCAACACACTGTGCGAAAGTCCGAGGCAAGACAAATGGCCGACCATTGGCTTTCAAGTGTTTCCAACACTCCAATCTTCCACTATTCCATGATTCCAGAAGCTATGGGATGATACTGGGCTTTTTTTATACGGGAGAATGCTGGGTGGACTTTCAGTCCGCCCGTCAAGAGACCGACTGAAAGTCGGTCCTACGTTGCAGGAAGAACCGTTAGCTCAGAATATATCCAGTCATGTTTAACAACGCGAACCAGGAGGAAACGTGATGAGCAAGCAAGCCAGAACCCTGACCGGACTCGTGATGACAACCGCGCTTGTGGCCGTCGCCGGCTGCGTCTCGCATCAACGGGTTAAACCGCTTCCGAACGCGGGGCGCTACACGATTCATGTGCTGGCGGAAACCGGCGCCGACGCAGCGCTTTCGGACAGGCAAATTCGCCAGCGCGAACAGGTGCGCGCCTGGATGGAACGCGACCTGGTCAACCTGCTGCGCAAGCGCGGTCGATACCAGGCCCGGGCCATCGCCGCGCGCGATCAGTTCACGCCCGGCCCGAACGCCTATCTGCTGCATGTGCGTATCGACCGCTACCATGCCGGCAGCAAATTCGCTCGCGCCGCAGTCGGCTACGGCGCCGGCGCCGCCTCGCTCGATACCGTTTACGATCTCTACGGCGAAGGCGACACCCCGATCCTGACCGGGAAGCAGGGCGTCGGATCCAGCCGCGACTGGTATCAATGCGTCCGCAAAGTCAACGAGCTGACGCTCGACGACATCACCCGCAAGTTGCGCGACATCCGCTAATGAAAAAACGTCCCAACATCCTGTTTCTTCAAACCGATCAGCAGAGACACGACGCGCTCGGCTGCGTCAATCCGGCGATCCGGACCCCGAACCTTGACGCCCTCGCGGCGCGCGGCACAAGGTTTTCGCAAGCCGTCTGCAATGTGCCCATGTGCGTGCCCAGCCGTTACTCGATGATGACCGGACTCTACGGTTTCCAATGCGGGGTGAAACACAACACCCAAATGATTGCTCGCGATACCGACTTGCCCGTTCCGGTTCTGGCCCAGCGCCTGGCGGAGGCCGGCTATCAAACCGCGGGTTTCGGAAAGACGCATTGGTATATCGGGTCGCGCATCATGCCGGGCACGCCGATCGAAGGCTCGTGTCGCGGCTTCGAAATCCGTGCCTTGCGCGGCGCCCGGGAGCCCGGCAACGACGAATGCGGCGCCTTGTACATGGCCGACGACGAGCCGGAGCAGCATGCGCGGGTGGCAGGCGTCCAAAAACACGGCGGCCCGGGCGGCGAATCGGTTGAAGGATACACGGGCGGGATCAGCGGACTCGACGCATCGCACCATGCCGAGGGATGGCTCGCGCGTCAGGCCTTGAATTTTCTGGATCAAGGCCGGGACGCCACTCGGCCTTTTTTCCTGTACCTCAGCCTGGACTATCCGCATGTCCCCCTCTTCCCGCCAAAGCCATTCGAAGACCTCTACGCGGGAACGGATTTCCCGGACAATCCCCCGCCGGACCCTGTGCCGTCCGGTCACGCGATCAGGAGCAAGTTCAAGGAGATCTGGCCAAACATGACGAGCGAGCAACGCCGCTGCGCCTGGATGCGCTATGCAGCGCTCTGCAGTTTTGTCGACGATTGCTTTGGTCAAGTCATCGAAAAGCTGCACGCGAAAGGCGAACTCGACAACACCTTGGTCCTGTTCGCATCCGACCACGGCGACATGATGGGGGAACGCGGACGCGTATCGAAATACTGCCTGTACGAAAGCAGTGTGCGCGTACCCCTGATTCTGGCCGGGCCGGGAGTCGAGCAGGCAGGCACGGCGGATGATCGGCTCGCGGAACTGGTGGACGTGATGCCGACCTTGCTGGCGGCTGCGGGCGAGGAGATTCCCGAATGCCTGCCAGGTCTGAATCTGCTTTCCGCCGAATCGCGATCCGGCGCGTTTGCCGAGATGCACGGAGGCGGATACGAAGACTGTCAGCAGGCGCCGTCCGTCATGTGGCGCACCGCCGATTGGAAACTCATCCTGCACGTGCCCGGCAGACTCGGCGATATCCACGGCCGCTACGACCGTATAGACGGCGAACTTTTCGATTTAGCCGACGATCCCCGCGAACTGAACAACCGCTACGAGGATCCCGTCTGCGCGCCCATTCGCGAGCGGATGACCGCCCAGGCCCTGATGCATGTCATGTGTTGTCTAGGACGCTTTCCCGGCGGCCCGTCCAGAGCCAAAATTGAAGGCTGACGCAGAAGTGGACTCACGAACTGAAAAAACGGCGCGTCCAACGCGGCGTTTTGAAACCAGTGTCATCCCATGAAATTCCTGCTCTACAACATCCGCTATGGCACCGGGCGCCGCATCCGCTGGGGATGGCTGGACATGCTGAGACGCACCACGGCGCATTTGCCGGAAATCGCCCGCTTCATCGACGGGTGCAATCCCGACATTGTCGGCCTGGTCGAAATCGATTCCGGCTCGTACCGATCCGGCCGCCGCAACCAGGCCGAAGAGCTGGCCGCGAAGATCGGACACTATCACGCCTGTCGGAGCAAGTACCGCGAACGGGGCATGTTCTCCCGGCTGCCCGTTCTGAACAAGCAAGCCAATGCGTTCCTAACGCGCGATGTCATCCGCAATAAAACCTTCCATTATTTCGAACGGGGCTTCAAGCGCCTGGTCATCGAACTTGAAATGAATACCGTAAACCTGTTTCTCGTGCATTTGGCCCTTTTTTATCGCACACGCCATCATCAATTGGCGGACCTTTACGATCTGGTGCGGGAATCCAAGAAGCCATGCGTAGTGGCCGGCGACTTCAACGCCTTCTCCGGAGAACATGAACTGCGGCTGTTCCTGTCGGCCACAGGGCTCCGCAGCGTCAATGTCGAACACCTGCCGACGCATCCGAGCTGGGCGCCTCGACGCGAACTCGACTTCGTGATGTACAGCCCCGGCCTGCGCCTGCGCAGCTTCCGCATGCCGCGCGTATTGCTGTCGGACCACCTGCCCATGCTCTGCGATTTCGAGATGGAATGAGGCAACGCGACGCCAAGGAAAGCTCGTATACTCGAATTCATACAGGAACATCAAACGGCATTATACTGGATGGCGGCCCTACAATCCCTTTTGCGCGCCGGGCTCCACGACAACCCGCAGACGAACCGTGACCGGCTCGGCGCCCGGCCCCGTGCCGGAGACGGTCGCCGTATACAGGCCTGGCTCGCCATAGGCATGGCGCGCCCGCGAGCGGAACGGACGCCGCTTCGAACCGTCCCCGAAATCAATAATGGCATCGTGCACCGCTGTCAGCCGGTTCCAAAACAGGGCCCGTCGGCCGGGTTCAAGTCCGCGGCCGGGAACCATGTGAATCCAGCCCCTGGCCATGTTGCGCCCCCGCTCGGGATCGAACACCCGCACCTGTAAAAAATCGCGATCCTCTGTCCCGTCGTCCGTCCGCACCACCAAGGTTTCCGAATACAGGCCCGGCTGCGAGTAGACCGTTTCCGCGACCGGTTCGGCGAGGGTTCGCCCATCGTGCAGTTCCCAGGCATGGGAAACGATGCGCTGACCCGGACGGGCCAAACTGCGGGTGGCATCCAGCGTCACGGGCCGGCCAGGCTTGGTGAAGGCATAGCCTCCGGCGTTAGGAATCAGAGCATCGGGCATGTCTCGGAAATACGCCTCGATCAGAAAGGGATACGGACTGATCCGGGCGTCCTGCCAATGAAAGCCCACATGCACATGCGGATCGTTATGCTGTGCCTTGCGACCGCTCCATGT